>NZ_JBTSLF010000008.1:19488-31619 GCF_054640775.1 Candidatus Aquicultor sp.
TCCAAGGTTGGTTTGCGGCATTAGGAATCTTTTGACAAGACCGGAAATGTGCATAATTACTATCGCTGAGACTGTTACGCTCACTTCCAATTATGGCAACACCGTAGAATAGGTCGAGAAAGTTTCTGCCGGCACCACCAGTATTATATTGATTGTTACCGAACAATTTATCGTATCCGTTTACTTTAGCATACCAAGTTTTGCTATTAACACCTGCATTCTCGATTTTGAAACCATAATTTGTTCCTGTTGTTGGCCAACCGAGCACATCGCCATCATACGAGAAATACTCATGGACTGTACCGCGATCTACCGTACGAATAAACCAGGATGGCTTATTCCATGCACCTTGCCAATCCCACCCGATTTCCACTTTATTCCCTGAATCTTGACGCACATAAATGCTATTAACGTGATCATCTACTGCGGGCGTTACCATAACGTAGTTCGAAGCATAGTTGCCCCGCACATAATTAATCTTCTCCTGTACACCTAAACCGTATTGTAAGGCATACGCCGGCATAGGAACTGATAGTACTAACGTTGTTATTAGAATTATTAACTTTCCCGATAAAGATCTTCTCCCATTCAAAGTGCTCACCTTTCTACGGTAGTGGAAATTGCATTACAAAAGCTCTGGAAACCTCCCTTCATGGATATTCAAGCAGTATTGATTTGATGCCTGCAGGTAAAATACTTATGCTGTGGAATCAGCGATGAATAGGCGCCCTCGGCCTACTTTAAGATAAACTGGGAGGTTCTTATCAACATAAAGATGGTTGGAACCATTAGAATAACAACTGAGCACGGAGATCACTTTTTAAACAACAAGTTTCTTCATCTAAGATTAAGTTAACATCTATTACAACCACATGCAAACAGATTCGTATACCGTTATGATATATATAAAGCAGGTGATATTTCAGTAATATCAGATAACACTAATGTAGTTATCTAATGTGCTGATAAAGTAAGGTTTATATCATGGGATGGCAATGCCTCATCTAGTCTGCCCATAACAATACCAAAAAGGTAGAAACCCGGTTGGCCGACCGGGTTTCTCAGCGTTATTCTAAGCACTTAATGCTAAGTACTTACCCCTCTATTTCGACAGACTCACCTTCGACTTTAACTTTATAGGCCTTCTCAGGCTTTTTGGCCGGCCCATGGACTACTTCGCCCGTCGTAATATCAAATTGGCTGCCGTGGCACGGGCAGGTCACGATGGTTCCGTTAAGTTTGCCTTTATGTAGGCTGCATCCCATATGCGTGCACACGTCGCGTATCGCGTAATAACGTCCATCGACATTGGCCAGCAGCACAGGCTCGCCGTTAACTTCAGTCTTGGTCATCTGCCCTGGCTGCAAGCTGCTAGTCTCGGCTACCTTCACCATTTCCATCTGTTCCTCCGATTACCCCATAGCCTTCGAGTCTAAAGATTATTTCCACATCTTACGTCGATGCAAAGATTTCAAATCTTTATACCCATTCTGGTTGGGTAGTAACCATTCGGTAGTGAAATGCCGTGTCGTATGCTTGCAAGAATAATAGTGCGGCTAAGTTGGTGATATGTGCAGATATGTAATGCTTAGGTAGTGTGCTAGATAGTATGCTGGTTAGTGTATCGGCAAAATAGTGTATTAACCGGTATTTAGTTGATATCGATAGTGCCCGTAAACACTCTGGTAGCGGCACCTTCCAGGACGATATGGTTATCTTCTTTCCAGGTGATCCTGAGGTCTCCGCCCGGCAGGTGCACTGTCGCAGAGCGCCCGGTCTTGTCGTTCAGCGCGCACGCGACAAGCGTTGCGCATGCGCCCGTTCCACAGGCAAGCGTTTCGCCGCAGCCGCGTTCCCAGACCCTGGCGTCTATCTCATCTCGCCCGATAACATGGACGAACTCGATGTTGGTTCTATTGGGAAAATGCTCGCTGGTTTCCACCTTTGGCCCGAGCGTGTGTACGGGAGCGGTGCTCACATCCTCGACGAACGTAATGCAGTGCGGGTTCCCCATAGACACACATGTCGCATGAAACTCGACCCCTTCCACCGAAAGCGGCTGATTTACAAAGGTTTCCGAAGGAACGGCAACCGGTACTTTTCTCGATTCCAGGACCGGCTCACCCATATCAACGCTTGCGCCGGTCACGTTGCCGTTATCAAACGCGAGTTCAATAGACTTTATCCCCGCCCTGGTCTCTATGGCGATCGTTCTCTTATCAGTGATTCCCTCGTCGAACAGATACTTTGCGTAGCAGCGTATGCCGTTACCGCACATTTCGGCAATCGAGCCGTCCGAGTTATAGAAATCCATGAAGAAATCAGCTACGTCCGATGGCCGCGCAAATATCAACCCATCGGAGCCTATCCCAAAATTACGGTCGCAAAGTCTCGCGATTTGCTCCCGAGTAAGAGAAATCGCGGCATCCAAGTTATTTATGATAATGAAGTCGTTTCCTATACCTTCATATTTCGTAAAATTCAGTCGCACTTTTCTAGCTCCTCGTATGCCGACACGTTAGCCTTACTTTATAGCCCGCCCAGAGCCATCATGGATAAGAAACCCATCGCGTTCCAGCTTGTCGATGATCTCATTAACGGCATCCCCGGCGGTCTTATCGGTAACATCGATCCACTGCACCCTGTGGTCCGCCCTGAACCATGTGAGCTGCCGTTTAGCATACTGCCTCGTGCGGGCCTTAATCGTTTCGACCGCTTCTTCAAGCGGGATGTCGCCGTGCAGGTAACCTATTACCTCTTTATACCCTATGGCCTGCTGCGATGTCAAAAACCGCTTGTAACCGCGCCCGACCAAGCCTTTGACCTCATCAAGCAAACCGGCTTGGACCATCTTGTCTACACGAAGATTGATGCGCTCATGCAGAAGCTTGCGATCCATGGTAAGCCCGAACATCTCAAGGTCGTAGACGGATTCCCGGTCTTTCCACGCACCCTGATAGCTTGAGAACGGCCTTCCGGTAAGCTCGATGACCTCCAGCGCCCGGATAACCCGCCGCACGTTGTTCGGATGGACGATCTCAGCCGCCGCCGGGTCTTTTTGAATCAATTCCTTGTAGAGCGCTTCGGCCCCCTCCGAGCGCGCCTTCTTCTCGAGTCGCTCTCTCACCTCGGAGGATATCTTCCCCGACGGAAATTCCAGCTTATCTATTACCGACCGCACATAAAGCCCCGTACCGCCAACCAGGATTGGGATTTTCCCACGTCGCACAATATCATCGATGATTTCCCCGGCCAGTCGCTGGTATTCGGCAACGCTAAACGGGTCGGCCGGTTCTACGATGTCGATACAATAATGCGGCACTCCCTGCATCTCAGCAGGCGTCACCTTAGCGGTTCCGATATCCATCCCCATATAAATCTGCATCGAATCGGCCGAGACGACCTCGCCCTCAATGCGTTTAGCCAGCTCTACGGCAACATCGCTCTTACCTGTTGCGGTAGGCCCTATAATGGCGATCAGTTTCTCTTTATCACTCATAGCGGGTTACCTTGAACCGGTAAAGCTCGACGCTCTCATCGGGCGCGATACCGGCCTTTTGTTTCGCGATGCCGATCTGCTGGTCGGCGGAATCGACGCCTTCGATATCGGGCAAGAGCAGCCCTGTCCGATAACCCTGCTTTACGATGATCCCGTAAACCTTGGGGTCTAATTGGGATTCGGCGTGCACCGGCTCAGGTTCCTCGAGAATATCGACCGAGAACTGCAAGCGCGCTACTTCATTTGCTAAGACGGGAAAGAATCGCGGGTCGGCCGTGGCGGCCTGGACGGCGTTCGTCATGATCTCTTCGGCAAGACTCCCCTGTGCCGGCTCTATGGTGCCCACACAGCCCCGCAGCTCTCCATCCAGCTTCAGGCATACAAAGGCGCCGGCCCTTCTATTAAGGAGTTCGGCGGGCGTGTCTGCCGGCGGGTCGACGGGATGGCCCTGCTTGAAGTATTGCTGCAGGCTATACATGGCGAGTTGCACCGGCTCGCTTGCCTCGAGTTCGGTCTTCTGCGGCAAGTGCTCGATCTGGGTGGTATACAAATCCCGTTCCGGCGAAGGCTTACCCGGATGTACCTCGGCAACCATATATCCCACGCCGAACGGTCCTTCGTATGAGAGCACCTTTGTCTTTATCTCAAGCCCATTAAAAACGCCTGCCAGGGCATATATCGAACGGAGCCCGCATTCCCCCGCAGCCTCGATCAGCGATGGGTCAAGCTTGGGTAACTCATCAAAATAGCCGGTGTCGAATATCTCCTCGATCTTCGCATCAAAATCGACAGCCCGCGGATCGTATCCGGCCGGAGCCCCCGGGATAAGCCGATGGGATAAATCGCCGCTCGCGACCAAGGCGACCTTTTCAGGGATGAAATTGGACGCGCGCTGAATCGCCATCCCGAGCGCATAATGTTCGTCAAATCCACTATAGTCTATAGAAATCGATACGATCGGAAGGTCGGGCATCGTCGTGTTCAGATAATATAAAGGAACCAGAACGCCATGGTCCAGCTCGTCCGATCCCATAAGATCGATATGTCCGTGCCCGACCTTGGTTACAGAGAGGTCGAAATCATTCGCTGCGGTTATAAGCGCCTCAATAAATGCCAGGTCGTTGTTCTTTGAGAACCGTACCTCGGGGGCGCCAAAATCGGCAAACGAACCCTCGAGAACCGGGTTCGCCCGCACGGCGATGCTATCGGCAAGCCCAGCGCTGTGAGGAGAGATAAAAACAAGCGCGTCCGGCTCGGCCAGTGCAATGTGTCCGGCGACCTCCAACATCGCGTCTTTCGTGGACGTTACCCGGTTGAGGTTGTCCCTCCCGATATCCGGTATAATAATCGGTGGATGGGGCGTTAAGCAACCAATGACAACGGGCATCTTCTCCTCCAGCTTATTATTTATCGAGGATATTCATTCTTAAGCTCTCCGGATAATGACCAGGTATGAGCATCCGTTACGTGAATGAGCGCCTCCGAATGGACAAGCTCCGCTGCTCCCGGAAAGTTGACGATCTTGTTCGTTCGCGAGCGACCGGCCAGAACACCCCCGTCTTTTTTACTTACACGTTCTATAAAAACTTCGATATCCCTACCGATGAGCTCTTTATTTTTTTCCAAACTGATCCTGTTCTGAAGCTTGATAAGCCTATCAAAACGATTCGCTTTTGCCCCGGCCGTCACCTGGTTTTCCATCTTCGCCGCCGGCGTCCCCTCTCGCGGAGAAAAGATAAACGTAAAGGCCGAGTCATAGCGCGCTTTCTCGATAACATCCAGCGTGTGCAGGAAATCTTCCTCCGTCTCGCCGGGGTACCCGACCATGATATCCGTGGTTAGACTTACCCCCGGAATGGCTTTATAAATCTTATCGACCGTCTCGAGGTAGTTCTCTTTCGTGTATTTCCTGTTCATCGCCTTAAGAATAGCATTCGAGCCCGCTTGCACCGGCAGATGGATGTGCTCACATATTTTATCCCCATCTGCGATCGCATCGATGATGTCGTCCGTTAAGTCTTTGGGATGCGATGTCATAAACTTGATTCGTCTGAGCCCCGTTATCTCGTTTAGATCCGTTAAAAGCTGTGCGAAGGCGCTGTTTCCGTAGAGGTCGCGACCGTAGGAGTTTACATTTTGCCCGAGCAAGGTTATCTCAATAACGCCGTCGGATACCAGGTGCTCTACCTCGGCATGGATGTCTTCAAGCGTGCGGCTTGCCTCCCTGCCCCGCGTGTACGGCACGATGCAGTAACTGCAGAAGTTGTTGCACCCTATTATGATGGGAATCCAGGCGTGGTGCGCCTCTTCCCGAAGGCTCGGCATGGTGGTCGGCATGACATCGATTTTATCCGCTATCTCGCAGATCGATTCACGCCCCTGCTCGACCGATTCTATCATGTGCCCAAGGTTGGGCATATTCAGCGTGCCGAAGACGATATCGACGTGCGGCGCCTTTTCAAAGACGGACTCTTTTTCGTCCTGCGCCACACACCCGCCGACCGCTATTATGAGGTCGGGCTCGTTCTTCTTGCGGCTTCTAAGATTATTGAGGTTACCAAAAAACCTGTCCTCCGCATGCTCCCGTACCGCACAGGTGTTAAAGATCAGAATCTGCGCGTCATCGGCGTTTTCCGCTTGTGCATAGCCGATATCGGTGAGCAGCCCCGCCACGCGTTCGGAATCGTGTTTATTCATCTGACAACCAAATGTGGTGATATGGAACTTCTTCACGAAGATATTGTAACAAATGCGCAGGAAAAAGACAGTATAAACCCGGCGATTAGCGAGTAGCGATTGGCGATTAGGGAGAGTCACAACGAGTACCCTTATCAGTTACGCCTATCGTTATCTACACATACGAGCTTGTGGCTGAGAGTCTTTCCAAAAACGCACTCTCTCGACCCACACCCAATCGCTACTCGCTCTTCGCTAATCGCTGTCTTTCTTCAAGTTGGGCGAGAGTCTCGTCGGGGACGTAGATGGTTCCCATGCGCAGGCCGTGAGTCGAAAGGGGTCCGTGGCAATCGGAGCCGCCGGTTACTACGAGGCCGTAGTCCTGCGCGATTCGCAGGTAGTGTCGTATGACATCGGGTGTGTGCTCGATATGGTAGGCTTCGACCCCGTCCAAACCCATAGCGACAAACTCGGGGATGTGTTCGTCCAGGCCGGCCAATCCCGGATGTGCGAAGACCGCAACGCCGCCTACTTCATGAATAAGGGAGATCGCCTGGCTGGGTGAATACACAAACTTATCGATGTAACAGGGAGAACCGCGCCTCAGATAGTTAACGAACGCCTCAGATATCCTCGACACCTGATTGTTCTTGAGCAGCGCTCGCGCGATGTGGGGACGGCCAACGGATGCGCCACCCGCTACCTCAAGCACTTGCTCAAACGTGATATCCAGGCCTTCGCCTTGCAAACATACCACGATTTTTTCGGCGCGCTCTAAACGCGCCTTTCTAAGGGATATTAGAGCTTCGTTTAACACGCGGCTTTTATAGTCAATAAAAAAGCCGAGAATATGCATATCTCGGCTATTATATCTTGAGCTCAGTTCAACTGCCGGTATCACCCTAGTATCCAGCCTTTCTGCAAAGGCCAGCGCTTCCGGGATTCCCTCAACGGTATCGTGGTCTGAAACCGCGATTGCATTGAGCCCTAGGTTAGCTGCTAGTTCTACAACCTGCCCGGGGCTTAAGCTGCCATCGGAAGCAGTCGTGTGGAGGTGTAGGTCAACCGGCATATCGATTGGCGTCCTCTACCTTGGCTCAATTATCAGCTTGATCGCTGTGCGCTCTTCGCCATTGATTTGAATGTCGGTGAACGCCGGGACACAAATGAGATCTAAACCGCTCGGTGCAACAAACCCTCTTGCAATAGCTATCGCTTTGATTGCTTGATTTAAAGCTCCTGCGCCAATCACCTGAATTTCCGCTCCACCGCGTTCCCTTAGAACACCGGCGAGAGCCCCAGCAACAGCATTTGGACTTGACTTTGATGAAACCTTTAGTACTTCCATTTAATCCTCCTTAACGGCGTACGAGTAAGTGCTTGGTACGCATGCAACGTATTAATTCGGCACTACTCGTTTAGTCCCTTCATTAATATAGCAGATATTGCCAATAAATGTAATTAAATTCCTTTCGATTGTAACTTAATCGTTACTTTTAGTAAATCTTTATCAGCTTGTACATCTGGAGCTTCGTTGATCTCTATGAAATACTTGTCTCCGATTGCCGCAAAATTATCACCGATCAACTTTGCCAGGGAACTGAGATCTTCCTGTGATATACGCCTCGCGAGAGGCTCTTGTTTTAAAAGATCTATCTTGCGTCTTTCAGGTTCTTCACGCTCTGCTTGGTTGTTGAGTGTTTCCAGAATCGTTCTTAACGGATCGACCCTGTTGCTAACAATCCGCTGTGCGTTTCTGACCGAGACCTTGAGCCCGAGCCTTCTCTCGGCAACGTCCGACAGCATCGCCGCGGATTTGACTGAGTTGATACATCGCCAGATCTTAAAATCCTGCGCTTTGACGCCCTCTGTATCTTCGTCGCCCTGTGCGCACAGGTGATACATGGTCGCCAGAATCTCAGTCGGTGAGCCCAGATATATTGTAAGGTCCTGGTTGTCGAGGTTGAATTCGAGCACGGTCCTTATAATATTGTGTGGCCCTCGGATTATTATCGGCTCACCCTGTCTATACTTTATAGTCGGATATGTGGACTGGTCTTTACGCTCGTTAAGGAGGCCCATGCTGGTCTCTACCTTAAAGACGCTGCCCCTGCCGGGGGATGAAAACACAAGCTCGATCTCATCGGCGGCTTGCTTAATCGAAAAAAGCGCCATTCCTCTGCCGTGGATACCATAGCGGTCGGTGATGACGTTTTCAAGCTTAGAGGTAACACGAGGTTCAAACACTTTCTCGTGCAGCTCCGTGGGAATACCGTTACCATCATCGATGATGGTAACCTTGCGAATAAGATTGTCTTCCTTTGTGGAGGCTACAAACATCGTGGAAGCACCCGCATCACGCGAGTTTCGGAGCATTTCGAGGACGATATCTTCCATCGATTGGATATCGTGTTTTGCTTGGCGTCGCTCTGCTTCGCTCACGTTCAAGCGGACAAAGCCCTGCCCAAAATCCTCTTCGATTTTTAGATACTGGTCCCCAGTAAGGTTTGCTACAAAGTTAAGCAAAGAGTTATTTGTTGTTTCTGACATTATTAGACCTAGCGCTAGTGCGATGAATACTACCTATATTGTTCTATGGAATACCTGTATTGTCAAATCTTAGTATAGATGAGCAGTGAATTTAAAGGGGTTAGCCCAAATATTATAATATATTACAAACGTAATGGCGTTCAGAAAAAAACAAGAGGGTTTATTAGTCCCTCTTGTTTTATAGCTTTATGCTCGTCAATGCGTATGAATAGCCTTTTTGCCATCCCTGCAACCGCTGGTTCAGCTATTTAGCGTATTCTATGGCTCTATGCTCTCGAATGACGATGACTTTAATCTGACCCGGAGATTCGAGTTCGCTTTCGATTTGCTTCGCTACATCGCGTGCAAGGAGTGCCGCCGAAGCGTCGTCCATATCCTCAGGCTTTACCATGATACGAAGCTCACGGCCCGCCTGCATGGCGTAACACTTCTCAACACCCTGATATGACTCCGCGATGGTTTCAAGCTTCTCAAGGCGTTTGACATAGCTCTCGAGCGTTTCGCGTCGCGCTCCGGGACGTGCGCCCGAAATCGCATCCGCTGCTTGAACGAGAACGGCCTCGACCGATTGCGGCTCGATTTCGCCGTGGTGCGCCTCTATTGGATGCACGACGGCTGCCTGCTCGTGGAATCGCTTTGCAAGTTCCGCCCCGATAACGGCATGCGGCCCCTCGACCTCGTGATCGATGGCTTTGCCGATATCGTGCAGCAAGCCCGCTCTTCTGGCCAATCTGATGTCGGCGCCAAGCTCTGCGGCCATAATACCCGCAAGGTGCGCCACCTCGATGGAGTGTTGCAGGACGTTCTGTCCGTAGCTGGTGCGGTATTTCAGCCGTCCCAGGACTCTCACAAGCTCCGGATGGAGCCCATGGATGTCGGTGTCAAACGTGGCCTGCTCGCCCACCTCACGAATGTGCGCTTCTACCTCTTCGCGAGCCTTCTCATACATCTGCTCGATTCTCGCCGGATGTATGCGTCCGTCTGCGATGAGCCTTTCCAGTGCCAGGCGTGCAATCTCCCTTCTTACCGGGTCGAAGCTCGAGAGGATAACCGCCTCCGGAGTGTCGTCGATGATGAGGTTGATTCCCGAGAGGTTTTCAAAGGCCCTGATGTTTCGGCCTTCCCTTCCGATAATCCTTCCCTTCATCTCATCGCTTGGCAGCGGTACCACTGAAACGGTTGTTTCCGCTACGTGGTCTGCCGCGCATCTCTGGATAGCGAGGGCTATGACGTTACGCGCCCTCTTTTCGGCCTCGTCCTTTGCTTTTACCTCGATGTCGCGGATCATCATTGCGACTTCATGCCTGGTCTCGTCCTCTACCCTCTTAAGAAGCAGCTGACGAGCCTCCTCTGCTGACAGGCCAGCAATCTGTTCTAGGAGTTTTAATTCTTTTTCATAAATCTCAGAAAGCTCATTTTCAACCCTGGCAATCTCTTTTTCGCGATCTGAAAACGACCGCTCTTTTCTGTCCAGGTTACCTGATCTTGCATCCAGCGACTCTTCCTTCTGACTAAGACGTCTCTCCATGCGCTGGATCTCATTCCGCCGGTCGCGCAATTCACGCTCACCTTCTGAACGCAATGCGTGAATTTCATCCTTAGCATTAATTAAAGCTTCTTTCTTTTTAGACGCTGCTTCTTTTTCTGCTTCAGACAGTATTCTCTTTGCGGCTTCTTCGGCGGAGGCAAATTGTGCTTCTGCTGATGTTCGTCGAATGAAATAGCCGGCCGCGTAACCACCGGCGGCAGCTATAACAGCTACGATTAAGTATATGACTATACCCATTGTTGCCCCCTTCCTTTAAATAAAAAAACCGAGCTATCGCTCGGCAAAAATCCTTACTAAGAATTTGCGTACGCCCATCTACCCAGCTTTAACTGCAAGCTGAGGCAGCTGATTTTTCTCTCATCTTTAGTTGTTTTACAATCTATGTAAAACTAAAAACGAAGTTCTTAGTAAAGCATTTTCACCAAATACGTCACACTTCTATACTATCTTTACGGATTTTTAGTGTCAAGAATTTTGGACAACTGCTTGGGTGGCAAA
This sequence comes from Candidatus Aquicultor sp., assembly GCF_054640775.1. NCBI lineage: Bacteria > Bacillati > Actinomycetota > Candidatus Aquicultoria > Candidatus Aquicultorales > Candidatus Aquicultoraceae > Candidatus Aquicultor > Candidatus Aquicultor sp. Next base: position 30,261 of record NZ_JBTSLF010000008.1, read on the forward strand.
AGTATTAAAAAACGCTGGAAAAAGCCCGACCCTACTCATCTTTTAGGACATCTTTGCATACATCATAGACTGTGGACGGGGTATACCCCCTGCGCAGGAGGAATTGACTGAGGCGCCGGAATGAGGCGTTCTTGTCCAGGTCTTTGTATGTGGGTACCTTTGTCTCGGCGAGCTTCTTTGCCAGCTCATATTCCTTATCGGGGGATGCGGTCTCTTCGAGCTTTTCGGCTATTATCTCATCTGCAATGCCCTTTTGTTTTAGCTCTTGCTTGATACGTTTCGGCCCGTAGAGCTTGGAAGTCATGCGGCTTTTTGTCCACGATTGGGCAAAATCATCGTCGTTTAAGTAACCGAGACGGCGTAGTTCGTTTATCGCGTCTGAGATGATTTCCGGGTCGAAGCCAGCAGTTTTCAGCCTCTGCGAGACCTCGTGCTCGCTTCGGGCGCGGTACGAGAGAAGAAGAACGGCGCGGTTTACGGCGCGCCGTTTCTCAAGAGAAAAATCCAGGGTTTCAAGTTCACTTGGCGCAAGCTGCTGGCCTCTATAAAGGCCAGCCTCGATGATGGTCTCGGTATCGTAGGCGCGCCAAAACGCGCCATCTATAAAGATGGAGGTTCGCCAAGGTCTTTTGACTTGCTGCTCGAGTGCCGTGACTGTAACCATTTACTAAGATCGCTTATCTATATCTATGGCTTAGATTCTACGAGTTCGGCTTCGGTCGCGGTTTCTTCGGTGTCGTCGGTCTTGATCAAGCCGACCTTCTCCCTGACCTTTGTTTCTATCTCAAGCGAAAGCTCGGGGTTGTCCGAGAGCGTTTGCTTTGCGGATTCGCGTCCTTGGCCAAGACGCTCTTCGTTGTATGTGTACCAGGAACCGCTCTTCTGGACGATGCCGTGTTCTACGGCGAGATCGAGCGTGCTACCCTCTCTGGAGATGCCTTCGCCGAACATGATATCGAACTCGGCCTGCCTGAATGGAGGAGCGATCTTGTTTTTTACGACCTTTGCCCTCACTTTGTTGCCGGTAATCTCCGTGCCCTGCTTTATGGAATCGGCTCTACGAATATCGATCCTGATCGAAGCGTAAAACTTAAGCGCTCTGCCGCCGGGGGTGGTCTCAGGATTGCCGAACATGACGCCGATCTTCTCTCTCAGCTGATTGATGAAGATGGCGGTAGTCCTTGATTTGTTTATCGCGCCGGAGAGCTTTCTTAAAGCCTGGCTCATAAGCCGGGCCTGCAGGCCAACGTGGGAATCGCCCATCTCGCCTTCAATTTCGGCCCGTGGAACCAGGGCAGCGACCGAGTCGATGACGACTACGTCTATTGCGCCCGACCGGACGAGCATCTCTGCGATCTC
>NZ_JBTSLF010000009.1:0-30906 GCF_054640775.1 Candidatus Aquicultor sp.
GATGAACGCGACCCACACGAAGGTACCTGCAACCGCCTTGTAGATGCGCCTGCGTGGTGAGAGGGCGGCGCCCAGCATCCCGCCGAGTGCGGCGAGCACGATGAGGCGGATCACGAATTGCTTGAAGGCCTTTTTGCCCTCCGTCTCGATTTTCTTGACCAATTCGCCGCTGGTGTCGATTTTGTTGGCGACCTGGCTGATCTCGTGGGGATAGATTCGCTCCACCGCGACCCGTATGCGAAGCGGCGTGCCGTGCGTTGCCGCTGTGACCTCGCCGAACGGTGGGATGGCAAGCTCGGTCTGCCCGTGCGCGGAGGGTTCGATCCCAAAGCCCAGGCGAAGCCCGTCGACGTCATAGGAGGAGTAGCCAAACAAAAGGGCAAAGGCACCGCTTGCAACTATCGCGATTATCAGGGCGACGGCCCAGGAGGAGAGTATCTTTCTAACTACGTCAGGCAAAAAAACCACCAACAGACTTACTAAAGAATTACTAAGGACTAATGAGAGACTAATATGAGTCTCATTAGAGATTTATTAGAAACTAACTTTATTAGACTCACGAATAAACGATACCGGTGCGCCGGTGCGCCTGTGCGCGGGGATTTTGAGCCCATCCAGCGCAAACTGGATATTGATCTGCCATCCGACAAGCGCTTTTAACTCGAGGCGCATCAGTGGAAATTGCGGGTCGTCCCGTACGATATAGAAGCCGTTTTGCAGGTAGAACTCGATGGGTCCGAGCGCGTGCTTCTCATCCCGCGTCGCAAACGCTTCGACAGCTTTTACTTTGCGCTTGATCAGGCTCGCTTCAACCGACTGCAAAAGTACCCGGCCAAGACCGCGCCCGCGTGCGTAGGAGCGCACGTATAAACACGTCAAAAGGTAGGCGTCATCACTGACCGGGGTTGAGAACCGTTGTGCGCCCGGGAAAAAGCGCGCGGGTCCGTACTGCGCGTAGGCAAGCGCCTCATTGTCGACGTAAATCATCTTGCCGCACGCACCGCACTCCCTGATAAGGCGCCTCATGCGGTCGGATTTGGCTTCGTGCGCCCGGCCGGGGTCGGTCTCTGCCGGTAACCCTTCCCAGCGCGTGCAGCTTGAGCACTCCAACCCGGAGCGCAGCAGCGTCTTTGGCGTTACCGGCACTATTTTCCTGCGCATAGCGATCCCCCAAAATCGATGAAGTTCCTCTTATTTGATTGTAGGCGATACGCGCCCGACTGCAAGTTCGTGCGCTTTCTGCCCCACCAATCAAAAAACCGCTCGCAACCAGGCAGGTTGCCCGATCTCAAGCGGTTTCTATTAAATTTAAAATCCGGCTTCTGTACGTCTATTCGGTCTCTTCCTTTTCTGGTTTCTCAGCTGGTGTTTCGGCTTCTGGTTCGGTCATTGCTTCGGTTTGCGGTTCGGCAGGCTCTTCGACCGGCGGCTCGGCTGGTTTCTCGGCTGGTTTCTCGGCCGCCTTTTTAGCGGGTTTCTCCGCTGCTTCCTTGACCGCTTGCTCTGCGGTTGAAACCGCTTGCTCGGCTTCTTCGGCCCCTACGTTGATTTTTTCGCGTACCGTCTGGGATGCGGTCTCGACGCTTGACACCAGGCGTTCCCTGGCCTCCTCGATACGGCCTTTTAGCTCCATGCCCCGCTCGGTCGCCATGCCGCGTACGCGGTCGAATTGATCCTCGTATTTGTCGCGGCCTTCCTCCATCATCTCTTCGGCGCGCTCTTTAAGGCGCTCCCTGGTCTCTTCGCCCGCGCGCGGCGCGAGCAACAATCCGCCGATAGCGCCGATAGCGCCGCCGACCACGAAGGCAAACAACCTCGCGATCCTACCTTTTCCTTTGTGTGCCATATAACGACCCCCCAAAAAATAGATTAAATTTCGCTCATTAGAATGAGTTACCCAACTTGCGCTGTTTTTAAACAGCTTTCTTGCGCTTGAGTGCGAACCCCACCAGCATCTCGACAAGATCATCGAATTCGATTCCGTGCGCGGCCGCCGACATGGGAAGCAGGCTCGTCTCGGTCATCCCCGGGCTCGAGTTAAGCTCGAGCACGTAGGGTTCGCCTTTCTCGTTTACCATGATGTCGATTCGTGAGACATCGCGGCAATCCAACACGGTATGTACCTTTATTGCAATGTCTTGAATCTTCTGAAGGAGGTCCTTCGGAAGCCGTGCCGGGATGTGGTACTCCGCCTGGCCCATCGAGTACATCGAGTCGAAGTCAAAAAATTCCTTGTTCGTGCTGATCTCGATTACCGGAAGAGCCTTCGGGTCATGGTCGCCGAGCACGCTCACGCTTACCTCGACACCTTTGATGTACTGCTCAAGGATTACCTTGTCGTCGTAGCTTAGCGCACCGATCAAGGCGCCGGGAAGCTCTTCTTTGGCGTGTGCGATCTTGATGCCGAGGGCCGAGCCCTGTCCGGCTGGCTTTACGACGACCGGCAGGCCGAGGCTTTCCACCACGTCATCAAGAACCGCCGCCGCCCCCATCTCGCGGAAGCTGCCGGCGGTCAGCGTAAAGTACGCCGGCGTTGGGATGCCTTTTCGTTCAAATATTTCTTTGGAGAGTGCTTTGTCAAAACTAACGGTACTGGCGTAAACGCCGGGCCCGGTATACGGGATGCCCATGATCTCGAGCAACTCCTGCACCGTGCCGTCCTCGCCGTACTTTCCATGCAGTGCTATATATACTAGATCGACCGGATTCTGCCTGAGGTTGTCGACGAGGTTTTCGTCCACATCGAGCTTGATGACCTCAAAGCCTTTCTCCCGTAACGCCTCAAATACCCGATGGCCGCTCTTAAGCGACACATCGCGCTCGAGCGAGCGGCCTCCCATGAGAACCGCTATTCTTTCTCTCACAGTCGTATCCCCCTATTCCTATCTTAAGTGGCGTAGAAAAACTCGTTACCGTCTTTACTGTCGAATCTTTTATATTGAATCTTTTAATATCTGTTAATTAATAATGTACAACGTCGTGTGTAACGATTGTAAATAATTAATTAACATCCCTGCTAAATGGCGCTTTACCGGTTCATTGCGCCCACGCACCACGCCTACTTTTTCTTGGGCGTATAGCCGCGCATAAGCGACTTGTAGAGAACCAGCTGGCGCTTGATAACGCCGCCAAGGCGCTTTATTCCCTCCCCGATAACTTCGGGAGGGCAGTACGAGAAGTTGAGCCTCATGTTGCTTTTACCGCCCTCGTTTGCGAAAAATCCCCTGCCGGGCACGTAGGCTACTTTGGCCTCGCGGATGGCTTCCGCGAGCATCACACTGGAATCCAGTTCGCCGGGAAGCGTCGCCCAGATAAACAACCCCCCGTTGGGGTGCGACCAACTCGAGCCGTCCGGGAAGTACTCATCAAGCCCTGCGAGCATCGCATCACGGCGGTCTCTATAGAGATCGATCAGCACGTCGACGTTATGGCGCCAATCGAATGCGCTCATGTATTCCTCGGTTACCCGCTGGGAGAACGAGCTTGTGCACAAATTTGCCGCCTGCTTGGCATTAATCAGTTTTTCCAGGATGGCCTTGGGCGCAATAACCCAGCCCAGACGCATACCCGGAGCAAATATCTTGGAGAAGGTCCCGAGATAGACGACGTTTTCGTCCACCGCGCGCAGGAGCACCTTCGCGTCGCCGTCAAAGCGCAGTTTGCCGTATGGGTCATCCTCGATGACAAGAAACCCGTATTTATCCGCAAGCTCAAGCACTTTGAGACGCCGCTCCGCCGACATCGTAAATCCCGCCGGGTTCTGAAAGTTGGGGATAACGTAGAGAAACTTCGGCTGAATGCCCTGCTTGGTAAGCTTTTTAAGCGTTTCTTCCAAGAGGTCGACCTTCAGCCCATCGTCATCCATGGGGATACCGACGACGTTGGGCTCATAACCCGCAAAAGCCTGCAGCGCCCCCAGGTAGCTCGGGGCCTCGACCAGGATGGTGTCTCCTCTGCCGATGAATATCTTGCCAAGAAGCTCGAGCGCCTGCTGGGCGCCATCGGTAATGATCAAGTCATCCACGCCGATCCTCACGCCAACTTCACCCATCATGCTGACGACATGGCGCCTGAGCGCCTCGTGCCCTTCCGAGCTGCCGTACTGCAGGGCCTCGGGCCCCTCGCGCAGCATTACCCGCTGGGTTGCTTCCACGATCTGATGAACGGGAAACACCCTGGTATCGGGCAAGCCCCCGGCAAACGATATGATATCCGGGCGCTCTGCGACCGCAAGCATCTCCCGGATCTCCGAGGGCTTCATCGAGCTTACTCGCGGCGCATATAGCTTTGTCCACTGGTCTAATTTAAACTCCGTCATTATCTTACCTTCGGCCCAGCACGCTACGACTTAACGTGTCTTTATAGACAAAAAACCCCTCATCCCAACGGGACGAGAGGCTAACTTTCCACTCGCGTTACCACCCATTTTCACCACGACCTCGCGGTTGCGGCCTTATGGAGTCGCACGACCCCGGTGATAACGGTACCTCCGGTCGGGCTTACTTTAAAGGTTCTGCCCGACTGCTCAGGGACGGCTTTCCAGCTAAACCAGGTACCGGCTCCCAGCTACCCCGGCTCTCTTAGACTGTGGTCTAACCGTACTCTTCCCTTCTACGCACATCTATTTGTTATTTATCGTGTACTAATTGTGCTCTGTTTTAAAGCATTATGATAGAGCAGAGAGCCAGCAAAGTCAAACCACAACCGGCCCCCGCCGGGCGGCCAGATGGTTGTAGAAGGGGGTTTTACCGGCCTTGACGCGATACTTCACACCTTTTATACTCAATTATGTTAAAATTTAAATTTACGCCCTCGTAGCTCAGGGGATAGAGCACAGGTTTCCTAAACCTGGTGTCGCATGTTCGATTCATGCCGGGGGCACAACAGGCGGGCAGGGGAAACAACACTCCACTAGTCTTAGGATTAGTGGATTTTTCCGTTTTAACAGCCAATTTGACGGCCACCGGTGGCAAGAAAGAACTCGATTTGCAAAATTCTTCAGTGTTTCCTATAATTTAGGTGTTTCCCAAATGGGAAACATGCCGATAATAGGAAACAGGTGAACATTATGAGTGCTATAGATGTTGAAAACAGATTCTTAAAACAATTGGATAAAATCTTGGCTGTCGATAATGCTCGGCTTCAAGTTCAACAATTAGCGCCAAAAATTCACAACAACCGCAACCTAGCTGTTTCTCAGCCGGATGCACTAGCTAAACTAGAATTCGCTGGCAAGTCTGCTCAAGTCGTTATCGAATTTAAGAGTAGCGGCAATCCCGCAAGTATTCGGCAAGCATCTGAGCAGTTAAAGAGCTACGCTAAGGCATTTAATGCACTACCAATGTTGGTGGCGCCTTACTTGAGCCCACGGGCGCGTCAGATGCTCCGTGATAACGACATCCTCTATATCGACCTATCGGGTAATGAATGGATCAAATTCGAGGGTTTGTATATCGACGTACAAGGTCAAGCCAACCAATTCAAAGAAGAGCGCATCAGTAGGGACCCTTTTGCGGATAAAGCATCCTTGGTGTTAAGGGCCATGTTTGAGCAGCCCCAAAAGCAATGGGGCATACATGAGCTTGCTAACAAGCTAGGGATTACTGCTGGATTTGTCTCAAAAATTATCAATTCCATTAATCAACGAGGATATGCCTCCAAGTCGGAAGAGGGAATTAGCTTAATCAACCCAAAATCGGTTCTTGAAGACTGGGTTCATGCTTATAGCTACAAGAAGAATTATCAGCATAACTATTTCTATCCCGCTCCTAGCGCAAAAAGCATCATAGATGTTCTCAAACGATTAGATGGCGGTAAAGATATCGAGTATGCGTTGGCGCTGCAAGCCGGCGCGTATCTGGTCGCCCCCTATGCAGAGTTTGATTCAGTTCATGTCTACGCCAAGGACAGCGATGCGCGCGAGCGGCTAGTTAATCTACTCGGCCTGCGCAGGGTCGATCGAGGTTCTAATTTTGTGATTCTCGATCCGTACTATAAGCAGTCGGTTTTCTACGGCAAACGAGAAGAGAGCGGCCTTCCGGTGGTCTCCGATTTACAACTCTACATCGACCTCTATAATTATCCGTTAAGAGGCCTAGAGCAAGCTGAACATATTTACGTCAAAAGGCTAGCTAAAATCGCAGGTGAACGATAAGTGTCTGATGAATTAAGACCGGTTCTTATAAAGATTCTTTGGTCGCTGAGGGATTATCTTCCCGACATAGTGATAGTCGGCGGCTGGGCGCCCTATCTGTATTTCCAGTACCTGTTTCCACAACAAGGAATTACTCCGCTGAGAACCTATGACCTTGATATTGTTGTGGCCAACGAGGTGCCAATCAAAAGCAACGCTACTATTGATGGGATTTTAAGATCGATCGGACTTAACGCACAATTCACGTCAAGCTACTCTCCCCCGGTTATGAAGTACGATGGAAGGCTTAATGGCCAAGAGATCGAGCTTGAGTTTTTGACAAGCCAAAGAGGACGCAGTAGGGCTATTGCTGTAACCGTTCAAACAGGCTTATCCGCACAAGCGCTGCGTTTTGCTGATATCCTATATGAAAACACAAATAGTATTACCATAAGCGGCGTCTTAGATAACGGAGATTTTATTGAGTTAGACATCAAGGTGCCATCGCCGGCAGCATATGTGTTTAATAAAGGGCTTGTCTTCGCCAGGAGCGAGCGCTCAAACAAGCGATCAAAGGATCTTTATTACATCTTCGATATCATATCCATAGATTTTCCGGTTTATGGTAAACAAATCGCCAATCAAGTAATCGATCTCTCGGGCAATTATCATAAAAAGTGGTTTCGCACGTTTAAGCAGAACCTGACTGCATATTTCATTGATAGCACGCGAGGCATAGACCTGGTATTAAGCCAACGGCCAAGCTGGGCGTTTACGGGAATGGACGATGAGCAACTCAGGCACTATATCGATGCGGTATTTAAAGAGTTTATCAACCGTCTGTAGATAATTCGTGCATTTTGGCAGTCGCAGAGCTACCGTTTCTTAATTCACCCGAATAAAAATAAAAGGAATTTTGTTCACGGAAAGCTTGGGTGCGGGTCTAGGCGGGCGCTAGTCTGCTACTACCCCCCCCCTTTTTTTTTGCGCATTTATGCTGGTTAGGGCTTTGCTACTTCGTTGCCGAATCCGCAGTCCTGCCTTGCGGTTTTGCGGTTATGGCATCGTTTGCACAACGATTGGTGGTTAGATTACTCTGATGTTTATATTGTAGTGTCGGGCAAGGTTTTGGTCAAAATTGATCGAGAGATAAATCTGAGATTAGGTCCTGCGCTAATATATCCGCGAAAAGCAATCGCAATTTTGACAGCCAACAGGACGAAATTCGGTGGCAATTAGTGGGCACAGTGAATTTAAGGTAGGATATCTACCGGCCATTAAGGAACTTAGCGATACCCTATAATATGAAGAATTAGTCTTTGGAAATTGAGGGCCTTCTGTCTCAACTAAAATCGAAAATATTCATAGGTGTCCCCATAAAAATAACAGCATTTTAATAAACCTTGCAGGATTATTGTTTTAAACGTGGAAGCAGATAGCTAATGTATAAACGATAATTGCCGATATTATCAGTAAACTTGTAATATTGACATTATTTGTAATAATGTATAGTATAGAGGCAAGGGGGGGGGTATTTATGCAAGCAGCAACCATTGCGTACAACTTGCGTCTAATTCGTGATGCTAAAGGCATTAAACAAGACCAGGTCGCAGAAGAGGCTGGGCTCTCTCGTACTGCTTACCGGAATATTGAAACGGGGAAAGCTATTCCTAAGGTCTCCACCCTGCAGAGTATTGCCACAGCTCTTAATGTCAAGCTGCAGGATTTGTTGGTGCCAGTCAAACCCCTTAAGGCTATACGGTTTAGAGCTAGCAATAAAATGAACAATCGAGATCAAATAGTGGTAAATGTATCCCGCTGGTTAGATGACTTTAATTATCTTGAGGACCTTCTAAATAACAAGATTGCCTATGATCTGGATCAACTAAGCAAACAATTTAGCGGGCAAGAACCAGGCGCACAAAAAGCTATAGCGGCTGCAGAAAAGGCAAGGGAGGCGCTAGGGCTAAAAAAGGATGAATTGATTAGGGATATTTGCGGACTTCTCGAAGCTGAAGGCATCAAAATTTATACCATAAGCCTAAGCTCGAAAGGCTTTTTTGGGCTCTCTGTTGCGGCGAGTGAAGGTGGGCCCGCTATTATCGTCAATGTGTGGGACCGCATAGCTGTAGAGCGTTGGATTTATACTGTAGCGCACGAACTCGGCCATCTTATACTACACCTTAATTCCTATGATGTTGAGCGTGTTGATGAAGATGAGAGTCAGGAGGAGGAAGCCAATATATTTGCCAGCTACTTCCTGATGCCGCAAGGTGTTTTTGAAAAGGAATGGCAAGAGGCTTATGGCCTGTCTTTCTTGGATCGTGTACTAAAGATAAAAAGGATTTTCCGTGTTAGCTACAGAACCGTTCTATATCGACTTAGCACTACAACCAGTATCGGCGATAAAGCGTGGATGCTTTTCCATGTCAATTATAAAAAACGATATGGAAAATCTCTCGGCTCTGTGGATGAACCACAAGGGCTTAAGAGGTCTAATTTTCATATGGCATACCCAGAAGCTTTGCGCTCTTCTGAGCCCGAACATTTGAATGAGAATGATTTTGTTGAAGACCGCTTGTCGGCGCTTGTTAGAACTGCCATAGAGAAAGAAGAGATCTCGTTAAGCCGAGGCGCAGAAATACTAAGAATAGACCTTGCAGACATGAGGGAAAGGGCCGCTTCTTGGGTGGACTAGAAGAGGACAAAACAAGCAGCGAAATCTATATACTTGATGCAAACGTCCTCATTGATTTCAATGATAGCGATATTACCGTCCTAAGCCTCATCGCCACACATATTGGAGATTGCTATGTCGCTTCGCCTGTATTGGTCGATGAGGTAAAGAAACTAGACGAGGCCAAGTGCTCTTCACTTGGCCTCTTAGTTGTTGAGCCCGAGATTGAACAAGTAGCCTTGGCTGAAGAAAGACGGGGTAAACTCTCCTTTTACGATCATCTGAGCCTCGTCATTGCAAAAGCGAATGGTTGGGTCGTTGTAACAAACGAGGAACGCCTACATAGGGAATGTAGCACCGATGGAGCTCAGAGTGTTTGGGGATTAGAGCTACTTGCGCGTTTGGTGGACAAAGAGGTTCTCCTTTCTGAAGATGCGCTAGTTATAGTCTATACCTTACATGAGATGAGCCCTAAGTTCGTTAACGAGGGAATCATCGAGCGGTTCAGAGATAGAATCGGTTACCTAGAGTAGTCTACGGATAGTGCTCGGGATTTTGACAGCCAATCTGACGGCCAACAGGACGAAGTTCAGCGATATTTAGCGGACGCAGTGAAACTTGCATATGCCTCTAACCAGGCATTATATCACTCAGCGATACCCAACAACACAAAGAATTAGTCTTCCTAAACCTGGTGTCGCATGTTCGAATCATGCCGGGGGCACGAAAAAAGCGGGATTAAAGCCCGCTTTTTTGTATTTGGAGCGCCGCTGCGGATGAAGGAGCAGGCGCGATTTCTCTACGAACTTAGCTGAATATCATGTTCGATACCGGGCTGCTGAACCGGTAGCCGACGTGGCGTACGGTGGTGATGAGGCAGCTGTATTTGCCCAGTTTGGCGCGGAGGCGCCGGATGTGGACGTCGACCGTTCTCATGCCGCTGTCGTAGTCGTGTTTCCAGATTCGTTTGACGAGGGTCTGCCTGGCATATACCGTGTCCTGATTGCTGGCGAGGAACTTGAGCAGCTCGAACTCTTTGTAGGTCAGTTGAACCGGGGTACCGTCGATGGTTACCTCGTAGCTGATCGGGTCGATAATCAAGCCGGCCACCTCTATCACAGCCTCGCTGATGCCTTTGGTTGTTTCGATCCGGTCGACATCGGTCTTATCTATCAACGCCACGAGTGGCAATTGGTTGAGCCGTGTGCTGCCGGTGACCCTTCCGATAATCCTTTTTATGTCGTTTACGCCGGAGAGCAAATCCAATACGATCACATCGATAGGTTCTGCCGTTAGGATCGTCAACGATGGCGCTAGGCTCGAGGTCATGATCACCTCGTGACCGATACTCTCAAGCTCTTTGCTGATCGCTCTGGCCCTGTGTTTGACTTTGCTGAAAAATAAAATCGTACCCATGTCATCACCAGCTTTTGCACTCTCTAATTGCTTATCCGTAAACCCGGAACATAAGGGTTACGCATCTCTTCACTTGTAGATGCACTGCTTTAGGTGCCGGATGATCGGGTTGGATGAATTCGGCATCTTAAATAAGAGTACCGCAAGGATGTTTCGTGGCTATTTCCCGAGAATAAACGTTGAGTTAATTCTTAATTAACTCCTTGTTAAGAGAATCAGTGCCATGAGCAGGAGTTACGATAGTTGACCTGTGCCAATAGAAAAGGGCCCTGCCGCTGGGAAAGCAGGGTCCGCTAGATATGTCTCTCACCGAAATTTTGCATCGTTTTCGCTAGGGTATGGGCGACTTGCAGTCTAAGTCCCGAAGGACCTAGACTGCATCAGAGCCCATTTCACCTGTGCGAATTCGGATTGTTTCTTCTACAGGGATAACGAAGATCTTTCCATCGCCTATCTCACCGGTACGAGCATTGGAGAGAATGGCCTGAACAACATCGTCCAGCTGATCATCTTGTATAACGGTCTCAATCTTTACTTTGGGCCTGAAGTGTATAATTGCTTTTGCCCCACGGTATGCCTCAGTATACCCGCGTTGCTGCCCAGAACCTTTGACATCCGAGATGGTTATACCTGTAATGCCAAGCTTATCGAGAGAATCCCTGACTCCCTCAAGTTGTTCGTGTCTGAGTATTGCTTTAACCAGCTTCATGATTAGCTGCCCTCCCTGGCCGGTATGCCACGTCCTAGTCTATTAGCAAGCTCTAAATTAGATTCACCGGGTGCTGGGTAATGACTCGCAATCCCTGACGGTAAATCGGATAGGAACTGCTCTGGATAACCCCACATACCGTGCTCGTGGATATCCAAACCCTGGAGTTCTTCCTCGGCGCTGACCCTAAGACCGACAGTTGCTTTAATAATTTGAAACATTGCGTATGAGGATACAAGAACAAACCCAAATACTGCGAGGGCACCAATGCCCTGGACAAATAGCTGATCGAATTTTCCGGTATAAACAAGCCCCGCTTTACCAACCCCGGTAAGCTCGACCAGGCGCGGTGATGCAAATATGCCAGCGCTTAGGGTTCCAAAAACGCCCCCGAGAGCATGTGCAGGAATTGCGCCAACCGGATCATCGATTTTTATCCGATCTAGTAAAAGCACCGCAAAAACGTAAATGAGTCCCGCTACTACTCCGATGATAGCTGCCGCCCAGTTCTCAACAAACGCGCATGGCGACGTGATGGCTACGAGACCCGTGATAGCTGCTCCACCTGTCAGTGAAATGTCTGGCTTTCCAATAACTAACCAGGCGGTAATCATACCGGTAAGTGCTGCAGCGGCAGCCGCCAGGTTCGTTGTAACTGCTATGTCGGCGAATGAAAGCGATGCTGCGCCCATGGTGCTGCCGGGGTTAAAACCAAACCAGCCAAACCATAAGATGAAAACACCCAGCACTGCCATGGGCATGTTATGCCCGGGGATAGGATTTACCTTCCCGTCCTTCCCAAACTTTCCGATGCGTGGTCCGATAACTAAAACACCGGCCAAAGCAGCCCAGCCTCCTACGCTATGAACAACGGTTGATCCGGCAAAATCCTGGAAGCCCATGCTGCCAAGCCAGCCTCCACCCCAAATCCAGTGGCCGACGATTGGGTATATGAAACCACTAATAATAGCACTGTAAATCAAATACGAAGAAAACTTTGTTCTTTCGGCCATCGCACCTGAGACAATAGTTGCCGCGGTTCCCGCGAACACTAGCTGGAAAAACCATTTGGCCATCAACGGTACGCCCGTCCAGGATAATGAACCGAAAACCTTATCTACCTGATCCGACGCTACATTAACAAACCATCCACTGGCTCCGAAAAGCGCATTGCCGGCACCGAACATAATAGCGAAACCGACAGCCCAGTATGCAATCGAAGCGATACCGAAATCCATCATATTCTTCATCATGATGTTTCCGACATTTTTCGCTCTTGTAAGCCCGCTTTCCAAAAGCGCAAACCCTGCCTGCATTAAAAACACGAGAAACGCGGCGACAAGGGTCCAAACTGTGTCAATCTGGACTTGCAAGCTGGCAAGGGTGTCAGCAGTCTTGTCGGCTGCAAACGCCAACGAATTAAAGCCAGCCATAAGGACAAAAACAAGGACAAACAAACTGCTAATTCTCTTAAACATTTATAATTAGCCTCCCTTCCTCTCTTAAAAACGCAAAGCTTGTTATTAAGACATTCACCTCCGCTTAACAGAATTACCTAGCGCTTTAAGCAGATGATAAACCTCGGTTATTTCGGGTCGGTTACCGGGAGATAAACTTCGGGTTACTTTTATATTTCGTCGATGTTAATTGTCTAAGTATTACGGATTACTCTTGCGGCTTGGGTTGCTATAACTCTGGCAATGATTTACTTTACTGATAGGCTACGCAGTGTTGCGAGAACAATTAAGGCATTAATCGGTGTACATCGCTGCGGTAGAGGCAAAGCAATATTACTAGGGTGTCTATGCGATTAATGTAGTGGTCATGAATGGAGCATCGTTTGGCGCTAGGCCGTACAAGGGATTGGGTATATGATTTTTCTTGCATCATTCGTATTTATTTTTGGATATATACTGATTTCGGCTGAGCATAAGCTTCAGATTAGTAAAAGCGCTGTGGCAATGCTTTTTGCGGCCATTTTGTGGATGCTTATTGCTTTTTATGACCAAGCTAAAATAAGCGTGCACCTCGGCGAGGCGGCGGCCGAAATCTTCGAAATCCTGGTATTCCTACTCTCGGCTATGACATTAGTCGAGATATTGGTTCATTATAAGTTTTTCGATGTGGTTCGCTCCTGGCTTCTATCAAGGGATATTAGTGATACCGGTCTATTATGGATAATGTCGTCTCTTGCCTTTTTCCTATCCGCAATAATCGATAACATGACCACCACAATCATTTTCGCCCAGCTCTCACGGCTTTTCTTTAAGGGAAAGAACCTCGTTATTGCGGCCGCGCTAATTGTCATTTCTGCTAATGCAGGCGGAGCTTTTTCCCCAATTGGCGATGTAACTACAACCATGCTCTGGCTAAAAGGAATGTTTAGCAGCGGCGAGATTATATTGTTAGGCTTTATCCCTTCTATGGTTATCTACCTCGTTGCAGCATCCCTTATGATACGCAAGGTAAAGAAAGGTAAAGATCGTATTCCGGCGACTGATAGTTTCAGGCTCCTTCGCTCCGAAAAGCTAGTCATTGGGTTTGCGTTTGGCTCTTTTTCCTTGCCGTTTGTGTTCCATAGTTTAGGGCTTAGGCCATATATGGGTCTGCTAGCAGGACTTGGATTAACGTGGCTTGTGATAGATGTATTGAAAAAGGGTTTGCCAGACCACCAATCCCATTTTACAGCATCGGTTGAGCGGCTACTTCAAAAAACGGACATATCAAGCCTGAAGTTCTTCATTGGCATCTTACTTGCTGTTGCGGCGCTTAATCATCTAGGAATTTTAGAGATAGTATCTAACGGGATTTTTGGACATAGCCCCAGCTTGTCACGCTTTGTTATTGGTAGTTCTACTATGGGCGTACTCTCAGCTATCGTTGATAACGTTCCCTTAACCGCAGCTGCTATGGATATTGTTAAAACCACTGACTCATCTATTTGGGTGCTTATTGCACTTACCGTAGGAACAGGTGGATCGATACTCGTGATTGGCTCTGCTGCCGGAGTGGTAGCGATGGGCATCGTGAAAGAACTTGATTCCGTGACCTACCTAAAAGTAGCGGCTCTACCGGCAGCCTTAGGTTACATGTGCGGCATTTGCGTATGGTACCTCGAGCGGTTGCTTCTTTCCTAGCCCGGCTTCTACTTGTAAGTTGGGTTTTCTATTCCAGATCAAGCCCCGGCTTATTTTGTTGCTTTGCACACACATTTACGTGTTAAAATGGGTAAATAAATGAAAATAACTAAATAGGTGGTCTCTCAAAGTGGCAACGGATGAGCATCAAGCAGATAATATGATCGGTCGGTTTACGGCTGAAGAGGTAAAGCTGGCGCACGGCGCCGTCTTCGACACGGCCGCCGATATTATGTATCTCTTCGACGTCGAAACCCTGCAGATCCTCGATATGAACCCGCGGGGGATCGAGCAGCTTGGGTATACCATAAACGAGATACGGCATAAGGATTTCTACGACCTGCATGCAGTCGAGGAGCGCGGGCGGGCCGAGGAAATCATCGAGATATACAGAAGGGACGGCGGCATCTACAATGTCCGCGACCTGCACCTGCGCAAGAAAGACGGCGGTCTGATCCCGGTAGAGAAAAACGGTAGGATCACCGAGGTCAACGGCAAAGCGCTCGGGCATTGAATTTGCCGCGATATCCGCGAGCGGGTCAAGACAGAGCTTGAGATCCGCAAGCGGGTGGAGGATCTGGAGATCCTTAAAACGGCTGCGCTGAGCATATCGTCGGGGCGCGACAAGGAGGAACTTTTTTATACCATCGTCTCAAGCGCCGTTGAGCTGATCGACTGCAGTGCGGGTGGGCTTGCCCTGTTTGATGAGAAAGACCAGCGTATCACAATCCCCTATATCCATAACCTGCCCGCATACCCGGCAGAATTCAGCTACAAACTCGACTCGGATATTCTGAGCCATGCCATCGATTTGGGAGAAGCACAGCAGACGGATAACTACCAGCAGGAACCCCACAAGATAGAAGGGCTCGTTGACACGAGTATTCGGGCGATGGCGGCCGTTCCGTTGAGGGCACGGGGTAAGATCCTGGGTGTGCTCTGGTTGGCGATGCCCGGCCCGAATCAGTCCTTTTCCGCGTACGATATGGTCTTGCTCGAATCCATCGGCGGGCAGGCCGCAGTGGCGATCGATAACATTACTCTCTTCGAGGAACAGCGCTATATCTCAGAAACGCTGCAGCGCGGTTTTGCTCCCGGCCGCCCTCCGATATCAGAACACACCGATATCGGTATATTTTACGCATCGGCGACGATCGCAGCGGTCGTCGGCGGGGATTTTTACGACGCAATGCAGCTCTCAGACGGCAACGTCACCATATTTGTCGGTGATATTTCAGGCAAGGGAATCGAAGCGACTGCGGACGCCGCGATGGTCAAGTACACCCTTCGTGCGGTCTCTTTTGAAAACCCCGATCCCGCAAGCGTATTAACGAGCGCCAACAACATCACCGCAGGCCAGCTTACCGGCGGTCACTTTGTCACGCTGGTGTACAGCCTTTACAATACAGAGAGTGGAGAACTCCTTTTCGGTATCGCCGGGCATCCGTACCCGCTTCACTACGAGGCGGCCCGAGGCGAAATCGCACCGGTCACCGCGAGCGACCCGGCATTTGCGCTTGTCGAAAACTACCAGTATACGGATGTGGCGCTTCGCCTGGCGCAGGATGATCTGCTGGTCCTCTATACCGATGGGATCATAGAGCTTCGCCGCGACAAAGAGTTCTTCGGGATGGAGCGTCTCGGTGAGCTTATGACCAAATATTCCGCACTAAAAGCGCAGGAGATAGCGGACAGGATCATCGAAGACGCTAGCGAGTTTGCCAGAGGGCGCCTGACGGACGATATCGTGTTGATGGTAATCAAGCGCACCGGCTAGGCCGCCGGTTGCCCGGGCCGCTCCCGTTCCTGAATCGCCTTGTAGATCACATAACCGGCGGCGCCAAGACCGAACAAGATGTAGATGAACCTAAGCACCGGCCCGATGAAGGGTATCGCCCCGAGCAGCATCACTATGAAAAGCCCGATGAGCAGGGCGAGTGCGTTTCCGCCGCGTAGTTTGAAATACCCGCTGATCAACTTTCCAATTGCCAGCCCGACGAAAACCTTAGCGAGATAGATCCCGAGGATGTATAAGAAGATGGCGGTCATGCTTATGGGGATCGTTATCACTAATATCAAAAGAATGATCGCTGCCGGCGGCACAAGTATGAGAAGCGCCAGGCCGACCAAGAGACTTATCCAGGCCGAATTTACCACAGCGGCGGCGATGCGCGGGACTTTTACCGGGAACAACGCAAGCAGCACGATGCCGAAGAGGTATGCTGCGAGGAACGAGAGAACAAAGGTGAGTATCCGCGAGCCGGTCCTATTAGCAGGGCGGGGCCTCACGTGGCGGGTGGTCTTTCCTGAGATTTTGGCCCCGGGCGCGATGGTCGCCCTATTCTCGCTGGTGTAGATGAGGTCGCCCTTTATGTTCGCCCGGTCCGTAAGCCGTAACTGGCTCACGTCCAGGCGCGCTGTGCCCCCAACAGGCCCGTCAATAACGACATTGCCGGCAGCCGCCTGAAGTTTTCTGCCGATACTTCCGCTAAGCTGAGCGTTGCCCGAGGCGAGAAGCGTGTCGCGACCGACAGAGGATGAGGACGCGGCCTCGACGGTGCCGCCTGCAACCAACAAGTCTTGTCCTATCTTACCGTTAACCGACAGGGTTCCACCCGATATCCGGGCCGACTGATTGACAGTTCCGTTAACTGTGACGTTTCCGCCGCCGATCATCAGGTCGTCGCGGACCGGCCCGTTTATGGTAACCGTCCCGCCGCCTACGATAAGGTCCCCGTTGACTTTTCCGTTGACGACAACCGTTCCTCCCGAGACATAGAGGTCGTCGTTGATAACCTCTCCCGAATCGATGGTGACGTTGTTAGATGACCGCAGCGCAGCGGCGTACGCGGCCTGCGGCACAAGGAACAGGATAACACACATTATAGAGATGGTAATCAATAATAAACGTTTCAAGCGCTCAGCCCCTCTACGGTAGATGTCGGACACGCAATATATCTACCCCAAAAAGCCGGGGCTTCAAACAGAAAAGCCGCCCCGTGAGGCGGCTTAACATATCATGTTACCGGCTTTCCGATTCCCACCGGAAGAACTTGATCGAGACCGCGAATAGTACCGCTGTGACCGCGAGAAGGATATAAAGGTTGGTCTGAACCGACCCCAGGGATTGTCCCTGCACCATGACGCTGCGCAGCGCATCCGCGAGGTATTTAAGCGGCAAGACCTTGATGAGCGGCTGGATCCACGTCGGTGCGTTATCCACCGGGAAGAAAACGCCGCCCAAGAACATCATAGGCATACCGATGATGTTGCCGAGCGTTGCGGCGGAGTCCGACGTTTTGGCGAAGCTGCCGATGACAAAACCGAGCGTGATAAAGCAAAGGCTGCCGATGATAACGACGAGACCAAGCGGCAGCAAACTGCCCGTAATCTGAACCTTAAACGCAAAGTGCCCGACGGCGATCAACACCACCGATTGTAGTAAGCTGACGACCAGTTGGTTGATAATACCCGCCCCGATAAACTCACTGAGCGGCATCGGGGTGAGCTTGAGGCGCCTCAGCACACCCTTCTCACGACGGGCGACCATCGAGTTGGCGACCCCGTAGAGCCCGGAGTTCATCAGCGACATCGCAAGCACTCCGGGGAGCAGAAAGTCGATATATGTAAGCTGGTCCGATTGGACGCTTTTGTTGTTGATCTTGATAAGAGGCGGCACTTTGACCATCCCCCGCTCCATGCCACCCAAGATCGCGCCGACCGTGCCGCGCATCATCTGCGAGCGCGTTGCCGCCGGATCGTAGTAGAGGGTAAGCGCCGCCGGTCGCTTCGGAAACCCCTCCGCAAAGCCCTTCTCGAGGATAAGGACGCTATCGACCTTGCCTTTCTTGAGCTTGTCGAGCGCTGTGGAACGCCCGTCTTTCTCCACGGTCAGCTTATCTACCTTCTTTAGATTGTCGATTATTTGCCCGGCCATCGGCGATGAGTCGAGCGACACAACGGCCACCTTGGCCGCACTTTGGTCGCCGTTGCCAAAAATGATCCCAAAGAGCACCATAAACAGAAGCGGGAAGACGAAAAGAAAGAACAGCGCCTGCCGGTTGCGCATCGTCATCTTCATGTTTGCGAGCGTCATATTTAAAAGCCGCATTATTCCCGTAGCCCCCTTCCCGTGAAATGTAAAAATACGTCTTCGAGGTTTGCCCCGGCAACGTGTAAATTCTCAATTTTAACACCTTCTGCGTCCACCAAATGCAGCAGCCCGGTTATGCTGCGCTGGATATCTGCGGTGAAGAAACTATACGCCCCCTCGCCGTTGGCGACCTCGCTTACCGCAGGGAGCGTCGTGAGGCGCGCCAGGTCGAGCGTGTGCGAGGCGGTAAACGTTACCTTTGAATCCACGCCGAGCGAGCGGATGAGTTCGCCGGGTGAATCGACGGTGATGATTTTGCCGTGGTCCATGATGGCGACCCGGGGGCACAACACCTCGGCCTCTTCCATGTAGTGCGTGGTCAAAACAATCGTCTTGCCCTCGGCATTGATGCGCTCGACGACCGACCAGAGCTTGCGGCGGGCCTGCGGGTCGAGGCCGGTGGTCGGCTCATCCAAAAAGACGACTTTGGGGTCGTTCACCAGGGCAAGCGCAATCGAGAGCCGTTGCTGTTGGCCGCCGGAGAGCTGATTTATCATAGCATTCGCCTTTTCTACGAGTGAGACCTCATCGAGAAGAGCGTCCGCCCCTTTCTTATCCATCCGAATCCCGTAAAACGATGCGAAGAGGCGCACCATCTCGCGCACATTTAAAAAATCAAGCATCGCGGTCGTCTGCAGTTGCACGCCGACAAGATGTTTGATTTTTTTGGGGTTCGGCCAAACCGGTACACCGTCGATGCTGATCGCGCCGCCGTCCGGTTGCCTCAAGCCCTCGACCATCTCAAGGGTCGTCGTCTTGCCGGCGCCGTTGGGCCCGAGGATGCCGAATACCTCGCCGCGTCCAACGGTAAGTGAAACGCCATCGACCGCACGGGTATCCCCGTATATTTTCACCAGGTCGATGATCTCTATGACCGAGTCCATAGTCGAATCCACGTATACGACCTCCTGTAATGACAAAATAGCGAAAGATGACTTCGTCACGTATCGCTGCGGCGCGGGCGTTCTTAGAGACCGCTTCTTGCCGCAACTTATTTATTATACGACAGTTATGCCAAAGAACAAGGAAGGAAGCGGACTCTTTGGCAACCCCTTTTTTAACTCAGTGCCGGATTGGTGGCTGATATCTATAGAAAAGGGGAAAAATAAAGATAACCAGATCTTTAGGGGGTTTTAAGGCATGAAAAAGCTACTATCGGTAACCGCCGAGCAGATGAGGGAAATCGACCGGGTGGTCGCCTATAACTATGGGTTGCAACCGCTTCAGTTAGCGGAAAACGCGGGGCGTGCGCTGGCCCGGGCGTCTCGCCTGCTTTTGGATGGCAGGCTTGTAAAGCGTAAGATCATCGTGCTTGCAGGTACCAGTAAAAATGCGGCGGGCGGACTGGCTGCGGCCCGCAACTTGCACGATTGGGGCGCACACGTTGAAGTGGCACTCGCCACCCCCGAGAGTTCGCTCAAGAAGACCGCGCTCACGCAGCTTAATATTCTGCGATCGATGGACGTTGAGATCGGTGAGACGAGCGGTCTCAATATTGCCCGTTTAAGCAAGTTTGACCTGATAATCGATGCGCTCCTGGGATATAGTGCGTCCGGCCCGCCGGCGGCAGAGTATGCGGATGCAATTAATGCGGCACATAAATCAAAAAAAGAGACCATCTCGCTCGATGTGCCCTCGGGGCTCAACGCGACGACGGGACTGGCCTACGACCCATGCGTCATCGCGAGCGCGACGGTGACCCTGGGCGTCCCTAAAACCGGACTGCTTACCGCTGAGGCCGCCCCATACGTAGGGCAGCTTTGGCTCGCCGATATCGGCATCCCGCCCGAGGTGTACGCCACGCTCGGCTTGAAAGGGAATAATCCGTTTCTCGATGACGATCTCGTGCTCATCCACCGCGAAGAAGCGGCGCTGGGCATAACGGCAACGGCTTAACGGCTTGTCATTACGCTATACCGCGACCCCGCTCCCCGAGGTATTGCATTGCCTTGAGGCGGTCCGTAAAGATAAAGATGCCGGGCACATCGGCAACCCTGGCTTCCTTGAGCGCGTTCTCTTTATCTTTCTGGCTTACTACAAGGGCCAGCCTCCCCCCGCGACCCAGGGTGCGGTGTGTGGCCTCTATAATAGCCTGGGCTTCACCGGCATCAAGGCTCGTGACGCCGGTCAAGTCGAGGATTAACTCGATTTCCCCCGCCGGTAGCGCTAGCCTGATGGCCTCGTCGATCTCGTTTTTACTCGATGCCTGGATTTCGCCTTCGACGATGATCATCGGAATCCGCTCATCGAGCACCCGTATTGATAACATCTGGAACCCTTCTCTCCAGTAACGCTAAGAAATTATCGCGATGCTTTTTCATACCACGAAACTTCACGCCCTAACGGGGTTGCAACGAGACATAAGGGGATTCTTGGTGGTGGGTCGGGCTTATTCAAGGGGTTGTTTACAGGATACCCTTACGTCTTATTTGTTAGAAGAGACGGGCTTAAAGCGGTAGCCGACATGGCGTACCGTCTCGATCAGGTTGGCGTACTTGCTACCGAGCTTTGAGCGCAGGCGGCGTATGTGCACATCGACCGTGCGTGCGCCCTCTATGTAATCATAGCCCCAGACGCTTTTTAGAAGCTGGCTTCGCGTAAACACTCGCCCCGGCGCGGAAGCCATGTGCTTGAGCAGCTCATATTCCTTGTATGTAAGATCAAGCTTGTTGCCGTCCACCGAAACCTCGTAGTTCGTGTAGTTGATCCTAAATCCGCCCCACTCGAATATCTCGTCCTGCTCGGCCCGCTCGCTTTTATACGCCGCCAACGACAAGCGAAAGTAAAGTTCTTCTTCCGTGTAGGGGTAAAAGAGAACGTCGGTGAACTCGGTAAAAATCTCAACGGGTAAATCGGGCTTCTCCTTAACGATGGCGAGCACCGGCGCATCGTCTTTGAGATTCTCGATGCGCTCGACCACGTGCTGAGAATCGCGGCAGTCGAGGAGTACCACATCCACCTGCCCGCCGTTGCCATGCCCATTAGTAACCGAGATGAAACCGGACTGCTCAAGGTCCCGCTTGAGTTGCGAGGAGAGAGCGGGGTCCACAGTTATAATGCCCGCCTTAATGAGAACTACCCCTTCCAAAAAAACACGCGATTAGCGCATCATGAGATTATGAGATCGCGGGCGCTATTGCCCTTACAGTTACGGTAACCTCGGATTATTACGGAAAGGTTTCAAGAATATGAAGTTTATATTAATTCGGTACCCGGCCGGCATTCAAGCGGGAGGCGGTTCTTTGCAGCCTGCCCTTTTGCTGTGTCCCAACGCTCGAGAAGGTATGGCTTTGAGCGCTCGAACGTTTCGGCGATCGCTTCGACCTCGTCCTCGGCCTCAAGGTTGTTCATGACCTCGGTCTCGATGACAAACGAGCCGGTGCGCCCGAAGTAGAGGGGCATAAGCGCATCGACGACATCGCGCCGGTCGATCCCGCTCCAGTTATAGGCGACCGCAAAGTCGTAGACCACCTTCACCCATAGCTCATCCGGGAAGTTGAAAATATCGGTCGGCGGAAGTGTGAGCGCCTTGACCTCCTTAAACGTGTCGGCGGGTAGTATCCTCTCAAGAAGGGGCTCATTCTTGGCAAAACCGTCTTTAAACTTCTCGATGAGCCGGTGCAAATCGATGGCGAACTGTTCGGGCTCGGCTCTCTTAAGCGTGCCGAAGATATCTGTTGAGAAACTTCCATGGACGACTTTCCACTTGGTCTCATATTTGCTCATCATCTCAAAAATGGTGCCGACGACCTGGCGAAACATCGGCCCAAGATCCGCACCGGGGTCTTTTGGATCGTGCAACTTGACGCCCATCGTCGACTGGCAGATCCTGAAGCCCTCGTTGATCGCGGTCGTGGTCATCCAGATGTCGATACCGAAGCGGTGGATGTTCTCATCGCTCCAGATATCCTCCTGGCTGAATACTTTTGCGAGCGCCCAGCAGACCCCGAAATCGCCGCCGATCGGCTGGCGCGACCGCTGCCCGTAAAGCGCTCTCGTCAGCGGGTATGCTATCGAGTTCGTGATCGTGCCGTCATACTTATATCTGAGGTAATGCGGCGTAACAAAACCGTAGTTATGCCGGTAGATGGGCTCGCCCAAGAGTTGTATCCACTCAGGGGTGATGCTGCGCAGATCCGAATCGACGACGATGCAGACCTTGGCGCGCAGGCGGTCGGCGATCTCGAAGATGGTTTGAAACGCACTCCCCTTGCCGGCGGGCCCACGATAGGTGGTAACTATCTTCTCGACCCGGGGCGGAACCGGCGTTTCGAGTACGATATCGCAGGTTCTGTCATCGGAACCGCCATCGGCATTGACCAGAACCGGTTTGAGTTCCGGGAAAAATTGTGTCATCCCAAGCGCGGCCGCCCGCACCACATGGGAGATGGTCCCGGCGTTTCTGAAGCTCGGGATGCCTACTATGATATCCGCCTGCCCCAGGCGCTCGATTTGTGCAAGCACCTCCGGCTGAAGCACTGTTTTCTCACTGTTTTTCTCATCCATTGTTTCACCTGACCGCTTTTAGCTTTTCATTACGAAACGTACCACGTTCACAGCCCATCAACAACCGGCGGGACCCAAAGAACAGCTGAGCTTTAAAAATATACCAATTGGTACTAGAATTAAAAGTGACGCTAATAGAAGACTTAAATGAATACCTGATAAAAAACTAATACGGCTGGATTATTTAAACAACCGTGCGGTGCATGGGAGGTGATGTCGTGAGTCTTGGTACGCTGGATAGATTAAATGTAATAGACTACGTCGAGCCGTGGCCTGTTGAGCTCATTAACCTGATGGCGCCGGAGACCAGGGTCATCTATAGTGACGTCGACGGCACGCTTCTCGGGCCGGGCGGGTGCCTCTTTCTCGATTCAAACCACGGCTTTACCAGCTCGCCCGCCCAGGCGATAGTCTCCTGCCATCTTCACAAAATCGACGTGGTCCTCGTTTCGGGGCGCAATCGGGCTCAGCTGCACTCGGACACGCGGATCCTCGGTTTCAAGAACTGGATCTCCGAGCTCGGCTGCCAGATCGCCTATAACCTGGGCGAGGTGTTGGTATCGAATATCGGGGATTTTCAGGTAGGCGAGAACACCGTATGGAAGGCGATTGAAGAAAGCGGCGCGCCGCAACTCTTGCTCGAAGCGTACGACCGGCGCCTTGAGTATCATCTTCCCTGGTCGGAGAAGAGGGAATTCACCCACATGTTCCGGGGATGGGTCGATGTCGAGGAGGTCAACGCGCTCCTGAAGGAGAACGGCTTTGCCGACCTTAAAATCATCGATAACGGCAAGGTGAGGCGAAGAAGCGAACGTCTCGACCCGCAGATAACCGAAGTGCATGCCTACCACCTCTTGCCCGAAGCAAGCAGCAAGGCTTCAGCGGTGCGCAAAGACCAGGAGACACGAGGGCTTGCCAAAGGTATGTGCGCCGCCATCGGTGACTCGATAGCCGATCTCGAGCTTGCCCCCGAAGTGGGCGTGTTGTTCCTCGTGCGAAATGCGGTACTGGAGAATCCCGAGATACTGGAGCGGCTGGGTGATTATCCAAACGTGTTTATAACCCATGAAGAGATGGGCCTGGGATGGGCTGAGGCAATTCGCTTCCTCATAGGCAGAAAATACCGCTAATGTTAAGCGGTCTTAAGAACTAGTCCTTCTCCGCGACGTTGGCGACTAAAACCAGTTTTTCACCGTTAAGCGCCCTCTCAAGCGAGGGGTCTTTTATCTCCAGCAAATGCTTAAATTCATCGGGGCTATACTGCGTGTAGTTCAGAACGCGACCGAGCTTGCCGCGTAGATTCTTTGTTGCCCCATCGAGCTTCGTACGGTCCGGCGAGCCAATGATAACGAGGTTTATCTCCGAAGCGCCCCCAGCCGGCCGCTCCGCAAACTCACCGTAGACAAATGCGAGCTGGATGCCTCCAAGTCCAGCAAGGCTCTCCTTAAGAAGCGCGACTGCCCCTTCGGTTTTCAAAAAGAGGCTGCGAAGCTCGGGCAGGATAGGAAACTCGGGGCGCACCTTAAAATACTTGTGGTTTCCGTGCCGGCGGGAACCGAGCAAACCAAGGGCCTCAAGGCGCTCGAGTTCGCGCTGCACCGCGCTCGGGGGCTCGGATACTTCACGGCTCGCCTCCCGCAGATACACCTCTTTGCCCGGATTATTCAAGAAATAACTCAAGAGCTTAACCATAACCCGTGATCTGAACAGCGTTTCTAGCATGGTCACCACCACAATTGTACGCTTGTACACTATCGGTTAACAATAGTCGACAAGCAATGGTTGACAAGGATTGTTAACTAATAGTGTACAGATTTACGCCGTGAATTACTAGGCTCGAAGTTGTGCGGCGATGCGGACGGCCGCTTCTTTAAGAAAGGGGAGGGGCTTTTTTATCGCCTCGTCAAGCGAGCCCGCGATCGTTTCCAGCGCGTACATCTCGCTGATGCCGATATCATGCAGCTGCTCGTAACCATCACCGAGCTTGCCTGCGATGACGATCGTCTTTACGCCGCACTCGCGCGCTAAGGCCGCAACACCTGCAGGGACTTTGCCGTAGATGCTTTGGGCATCGACTTGGCCCTCGCCCGTTATAACAAGGTCGGCCCCCCGCATTTTGTCTCGTAGTCCAACCGCTTCCATGACCAGCTCGACTCCGGGCCTGATGGTCGCGCCTAAAAACGCGACAAGGCCCGCGCCCAAGCCGCCGGCCGCCCCTCCACCCGGGAGCCCGGACACATCGACTCCGAGGTCGCGCTGAACTACGTCGGCAAAGTGCAGCAAGCCCTGCTCGAGAAGGAATACCTGCTCGGGTGAGGCCCCTTTTTGCGGGGCAAACATATGCGCTGCGCCGTCTGGTCCGAAGAGGGGGTTTTTCACATCGCTGGCTACCAGAACCTGTGTATCGCGAGCCCGGGGGTCGATGCTCGAGGCGTCGATCCGCGAGATGGTCACTAGCTCTCCTCCCCCAAAGCCAACCCCCGAGCCATCCTTCTTAAGGATCCTTACGCCGAGCGCCTGTGCCGCGCCGATGCCGGCATCACATGTAGCACTGCCGCCTATGCCAACGATAAAACGTCTGCATTCATAATCAAGCGCCGCCTCGATGAGTTCGCCCGTTCCGTAGGTGGTGGTTACCGTGGGGTCGCGCAGCTCCGGGGGCACCAGCTCAAAACCGGAAGCCTTGGCCATCTCGATTACCGCCGTTCCGTCCGCGAGAACGCCAAACCGCGCCTTGACCGGTCTACCGAGCGGATTAGTCACCACTACCTCGTGAACCTGCCCGCCTACCGCGGCGAGCAACGCATCCATCGTACCCTCGCCACCATCGGCCATCGGGACGAGTACGACCTCGGCCTCCGGGAGCACAGCGTTTATGCCGTCCGCAATGGCCTGCGCGACGGCCTGCGCGCTCGCGGTTCCTTTGAACTTGTCTGGAGCGACAACTATTTTCATGTTCTCGGGTCGTGGTTTCTCTGCTAGGCCTCTTTCCAGATGCCCGTTGCTTCGAGTCCCTGCTCCTCTTGTCGCCTGAGCATCTCGGAGATCGGTACTATCTCATATCCCCTGGCTTGCAGGTAATCGATGACCATGGGAAGGGACTCAACCGTGTTCTCTCTGCTCGCCCCCTCGCGGCGTACCAGCGCCCCGCTATCATGGAAGAGCAGGATAGCGCCCGGTCGCGTGTGCCGCGATATCCTCCGTAAGATTTTACGGGGACTGAGCCCGCGCCAATCGACGCTGCTTACCGTCCAGAGAATGAGACTGTACCCTTCCTCATCGACGAGAAGCTTGCGAACCGCACTGCTGTAAATCCCTCTCGGCGGCCTGAACAAGTTGGTTGAGACGCCGGTTATGCGCTGAATGGCCTGATCGGTTTTATGTACTTGGGCCAAGATCATCCTGCGCGTCGTGGGGACAAGATCTTTGTGGGTATATGTATGGTTTCCGATATCGTGTCCCTCGTTGACGATTCGTCTGGCGATATCGGGATATTTTTTAACGTGTAAGCCCACCGTAAAAAACGTCGCCTTTACGCCTTTTTCCTTGAGGATGTCCAGAATCTGCGGTGTGTAGCTCGGGTTGGGCCCGTCATCAAACGTAATAGCGACGATATCCTGATGCGGGCCTTTGCGCAAGATTCCATCCTGGCAGCCGATTCCATGGTACTCAAAGTAGCTGACAAAGGCCGCTAAAAATACGATTCCTACGCCTGCGATAACGATGAAAAGCTGCGGCAGATCGATATCTAAGAGTCGCTCAAGAAAATCAGGTTGTCCGACAATGACTTTTGTCACAAGAAAGACAAAAAGAATCGCTAACGCGCTAGGTATTACATGGTATGTTTTTTTCATTAAGACATTCATCCCCCAGGGTACTTAAAATGTTCATCAGGGACAGCATAAAAAAAATAGTAACTGCGCCGACAAAGCGCAGTTACTATTCTACTACATATTTTGGTAGCCCTACAGCCACATTTTTACAAATTACCTAAAATCAGCAATAGCCTTCTGCCCAGTCAAGCATTTATAGGGCAGTTCCCGCCAACTAGTCGAGCGCCTTGGTATCCTCAAAGCGGGCGGCGAGCTTCTCCATAACGGTCGGCATCGTCGTGTACTCCATCTCGTCAAGCGGCAGGCGGTGCGGCTCGAACGGGCCGTGTGTGCGGAAGTAATCCGCCATGTTAAGGGCCACACGGCGTGCATTATCATAACTTACATCGCCGAGCATGTCGCGCGGGCCTACGAGTCTGCCTTTTGCAAGCTGATACCCGATGCCGACCACGCGCGGCGGGCCGTCAAAACGTGTCGGGGTATCCTGCGTAACCGAGACCGGCATCAAAGGGCCGTGATGCGAGCCGCGCATCCAACCGGCAACCGCGTGCGGGAAAGCGAACGGCTCAAGCGCCTCGCCGACCGCCGGCATACCGCTCTGGCAACGCACGATCATAACCGGGTCGTCTTTTCCGACGTAGCGTCCCGCAAGCTTATAGAGCTTTTGGGTCGAGGTGGCGGCAGTGGGCTCGTTATCCGACTTGCGGAAGACGTTCTTTACGACATAGCGGCTCGGCGCACCGATAAATACCAGCAGGTCATAGATCTCTTCCGGACAGTTGAAGAAGATGCGTTTCTCTTCTACGAGGTCATGTACCTCAAAAATAAAGCCGTCATGCATATTCGGATCGATGACAAGACCGATCGTATTAAACGGATCCGCAAAGATCTTGTAGATCGGGAAGTTCCAGGCACCCGGCTCGGTTTTATCTGCCAGGTAAATAACGACCGGCTCGCTCCTTCTCTCTACGAATTCCATCTCAGCGCAACCCGGTCCCATGCCCTTGACGTTGCCCGAGAAGGCATCGGCCAAAAGATCCTGGCCCGCGCCATACTGACCGAGTTCCTTCGCCACCTCGGTGCAAGCCTCAAAGGTCTCCCACGCGAACTTGTGGATATCGACCGCGTCCATACCCAGCTTGTGGGTCATGATCAGCGCGATATCGTCACCGACCTTCTGGCGCGAGTAGTCGATGATAAGACCCTCTTTCTTTGCGCCCTCGAGCCTCTCTTCGGCTTTCCTTAACAACTCAGGATGGACATCGCTGTGCCCAACATAGCCGCCAACATCAGCTTTGATGACGCTAAGAGTTATTTTTTCAGACATTCTTAATTACCCTCCTTGTAAGTCTAGCTCCCGTTTCATACTAACAAGATGTATAAACTATTAAATACAAAACAGCGCGCCCTAAACCTAAAAAGTCCCTTTTATCGAGCGACTTGCCAACTACCGTGCGAGACTAGTATCGCTCAGGTTCTCAACCGTCGCCAGGCCTTCTCGATCTCAACCGCAAAGAACACCAGCGATGAGATCGCCAACGTGACGGCGAGTTCGCGCACCCCGAGAGGTTTGGTCTTAAATATCTCCTGCATAAACGGCAGATAGATGGTGGAGAGCTGGAGAAGGAAGGTGAGCAGCACCGCGCCGATAAGCGGCTTATTTGTTAAGATCCCCTGCGTAAACAGGGACTGCTTTTCCGAGCGGACTGCGAGCACGTGTCCCATTTGAGATAGTGTGAGCACAGTAAACACCATGGTGCGCCAGTCGCCGAACTCGAAGTAGAGCGAGCCTGCCTGCGACACGAGAGACACCGCCCCCATCAGCAGGCCCACCCAGATGATATGCGAGGTCATTCCGTGGGCAAAAACGCTCTCTTTGGGATGCCGGGGTGGACGCCGCATGATATCAGCCTCGGGGCGCTCTGCGGTCAGCGCCAGGCCGGGAAGTCCATCGGTCACCAGGTTGATCCAAAGGATATGAATGGGCAACAGCGGGATGGGAAGTCCCAGGAACGGGGCCAAAAATATCGTCCAGATCTCACCCGAGTTACTGGTCATCGTGTAACGAATAAACCGGCGGATGTTGTCATAAATACGCCGGCCTTCACGCACGGCCGCCACGATGGTAGCGAAGTTGTCGTCAAGCAGGATCATATCGCTCGCCTCTTTGGCGACATCGGTGCCGGTGATGCCCATGGCCACACCGACATCGGCTTTTTTTAGCGCCGGGGCATCGTTTACGCCGTCGCCCGTCATAGCGCAGATCTCCCCCTTGTCCTGCAGGGCTTTTACGATTTTGACCTTCTGCTCCGGGGCAACGCGGGCATATACTCGTATGTGCCGGACGTGCTCCTCGAACTCGTCCAGCGGCAACGCGGCGAGTTCAGTGCCGGTGAGCATGTCCGCATGCTCATCGATCAAGCCAAGACGGTATGCGATGTTTTTTGCAGTTAAGGGATGGTCGCCGGTTATCATAACCGGCTGTATGCCCGCTTGCCTGCACAGCGCGATCGCATCTTTGGCCTCCGCCCTCGGGGGATCGACGATACCGACAAGGCCTATAAAGATGAGGTCACGCTCCAGGATATCGGGGTCGGTCGGCGGTTTTGTGTCGTAGAACTTGCAGGCCATGCCAAGCACCCGCAATCCCTGAGCGGCCAACTCATAACCTTTGCCGGTGATTTCGATCTTGCGGTCGAGCTTAAGGGAAGACGGCTCGGCTTGGGCGGTAAGCTCCTGGGTCGCGCGCTCAAGAATCACGTCGAGAGCGCCCTTTGTGTATGAGATAAACCGGTCGCCCACCGCATGAACCGTAGTCATCATCCTTCGCTCTGAATCAAACGGCAGCTCGTCGATTCGGGGATACCTTTGCTCGACGTCTTCTTTGGGAAGGCCCGCCTTTGCCGCCGCGACGACGAGCGCGATCTCTGTCGGGTCGCCGGTCACCTCATAGGTGCCGTTTCTGCGGATCAACGAAGCGTCGTTGTTAAGGGCAAGGCCCCGGAAAAACAGGTCCCAGCGCCCCTGCTGTGAGAGATCGACGGCATGCCCCTCGGGATCAAGAAACTCGCCGTGGGGGTCGTAGCCGGCACCCGTTATCCGGTAGACCTCGCCGGCGTAGATCTCTTCTACCTTCATCTTGTTCTCGGTAAGCGTGCCGGTCTTGTCCGAGCAGATAAACGTGACCGAGCCGAGGCTTTCCACTGCCGGGAGCTTGCGTATAAGCGCCTTGTTCTGAACCATACGGTTCGCACCTATAGAGAGGGCGATCGTTACGACCGCCGGAAGCGCCTCAGGAATAGCGGCTACCGCCAGGCTGATGGCGGTTAGAAAGATGAGTATTACCGGCTCGCCCCGTATAATGCCCACAGCGAAAACGATCGCCGAGATACCGATCGCGCCGATCGCCAGGTATTTGCCAAACACGGCGAGTCGTCTCTGCAGTGGTGTGCGCAGGTCGTCCGGAGTCTGGATCAACGACGCGATCTTTCCTAGCTCGGTATTCATCCCCGTTTCGACCACCACGCCCTTGCCGCGTCCATACGTGATAAATGTCCCGGTGTAGGCCATGTTGTGCCGATCGCCGAGCGGGATATCTTCCATGGGAATCGGCTGCACGCTCTTTTTTACCGGGGCCGATTCTCCGGTAAGAGATGACTCATTGATCTCAAGCAAGGCTGCCTCGATGAGCCGGAGGTCGGCAGGCACGATTTTGCCGGCATCCAGCAAGACGATGTCCCCGGGGACAAGGTCGGCCGCGCGAATAGTGCGTATCGTGCCGTCGCGCACCACGTTCGCCTCCGGGGCGGCGAGCACCTGCAAAGCCTCGATAGCGCGCTCCGCCCGGTACTCCTGGACAAAACCTATGGCCGCGTTAAGAACCAGGATAACGAGAATCGCCAGCGCATCCGCGGCTTCCCCTATAAGCGAGGAGACGATGGCGGCGATTATCAGGACGATGATCATGAAGTCCTTGAACTGGTCAAGCAGAAGCTCGAACGGCGTCTTTTGGCGCTTTGTCGTAAGCTCGTTACGGCCGACCCGCTCAAGGCGCCTCCTCGCCTCTTCTGACGAGATGCCCTGCAGACCGGTATTAAGTTCGTCAAATACCTCTTCTGTTCTCTTTTGATGCCAGCGCAAATCCGCCTCCTAAGCTATTACCGACGGCCGTGTTTGAGGGCAAGCGCCCGTATATCCGCTATAGAAAAAGTTGTGGCGAGTAGTATGTACCCAACCGCAATGGCATGCAATGCGGCAAAAAACGGTAGAAGGTAGTGGCGCACTGCCGGGAATGCCTATGATGAGCACCGGGAGCGGCCGTTTTCGCATTTTGATCTTCTTG
>NZ_JBTSLF010000010.1:0-30523 GCF_054640775.1 Candidatus Aquicultor sp.
CCCCCGTGTTACGGGCCGCTTAGATAATGAGAATGGGCGGCCCATGCGGGTCCTCCCACTGATCTATCCTCGCTATTTCGCTCCCGGTTGCCTACTTTACGGTTGGTATAACGACCGGTTGGTATAAGTCCGAAATACCCATGGATGAATCGGCCTTCGCGGTAACGGTACCCAATCCCTCCATGGTCAACTTAAATATGCTGCGCGTTTCGTAATAATCGGCGATCTTCGTATCCTTGTCCACAAATACCCTATACGCCATATCGAACCTCATGCCCTCGAGCAGCTGTCCGTACATCTCTTTCATTAATGCGATGTCATCAGGCGTCGCATCGGGGCCCGCCAGCTGGGTGAGTAAATCAAGCAGATATCCCTTAAACTCGTTCGAGTCGAGCTTTATGTAAATCGTGTAATGCGGCTTGCCGTTTACCAACGCGTCGTCACCGAAGGCGACAATGGTCGCAACATCCTTGAACCCGGTAAGGGTCGCGCTCGGGTTCTGTAGGGCGCTGCCGCCGATGAGCGAGTTGAGCATTGAAGAGGTCTGTGCGTCGACCAGCTCCCATGTGCCGTCGACTTTCTCATAGTATTCGGAACCGTTGGTATAGCTTTCGCTGACATCAGCGCCTGATGTTTCAAGGCCAAAAAGGTCTCCGCCGCCCGATGCCGTTGTTGTCGCTTTTATGTATACCTCTTGTGGCTTTCTAAATGCGCCGGTTATCTCCTGAGTTATCGCCATCGGGCCTGAACCGGCTTGATCGGGGAATATAATCAAAGTAGACTTCGTCGTCCCGCTGAACTTGTATGAGGTAACCGCATCAAGCGTTGCCGTTGATTCGTTGAGAATATCCTGTGCCGTCTTGCCGTCACGAATATCGCTGTAGGTAATATCAACCGTTCTGGTTGCGCCAAGCCAGTCAACCGTCGAACCAAAGGCTTCCGCGATGAAGCGCGCCGGCACAAGGGTACGCCCCTCGATCAGCATTGCCGGAACATCCAGCTGTTTCATCGGTGAATTGTCCTTGGTGGGTATGCGGTTTCCTACCTGGAGTTTGACGATATGACCGGATTTGGTGACGATAACGGTCTTGGTTCTCTGGTCCCAGGTAACCCCGGCGCCGATCGATTCGCAGATGGTGCGCATCGGGACCATGGTCCTGCTGGAAACAATGAGTGGTGGGATCTCGGAAGACAGTGCGACTCCGTTGACCTTTACGGTTATCTCCGGAGTCGATGCCCAGGCGGTGCCTGAGAGCAATATGGATATGGTTGCTACAATCAAAGCTACCTTTACTATTCGTTTCAAAATTACCCTCCCTGGCTAAACCTTGATACTATAATCAGTCTTTCAAAAAAACTACTACTGATTATATACGAAGTAGCGGTAGCAAGCTATCTTAAATAGCCCCAAATGTTATTAAGTTAAAGCGTTAAGCAGGAAACTTAACCGCCAAGCTGTTGCTTGTATTCAGCAATAACAGCCGCCTGGATGCGCTCCCGTGTCTCGCTATTGATTGGATGAGCTATGTCTCTAAAATCACCGCTCGGCAACTTGCGGCTCGGCATGGCGACAAAAAGACCCTTCTCACCCTCGACGACACGCAGATCATGAACAACAAACTGGTCGTCGATCGTAATGCTCGCAATCGCCTTGACTTTGTTCATTTCTACGGGTCTAATGCTTACCTTTGTAATTTCCATTTGGGCTCCTTTACTACGATCTTGCCAATCCTATGGCTGAGATTTCTATCTTAGCGCCTTTTGGCAAGCCTGCAACTTGTACGGCCTCCCTAGCTGGCGGTTGCTTAGAGAAATATTCACTGAATACATCATTAACTATCGGAAAGTCTGCTATATCGCTTAAATATACGGTCACTTTCACCGCACCATCAAGAGAACTATTACCCGCGACCAACACCGACTCGACATTTTTGAGGGCCCGCTGTGTTTGTTTCTCGATGCCTCCATCGATAAGCTCTCCTGTTCCAGGGTCGAGCGGAATCTGACCCGAAACAAAGACAAGGTTTTCCGCCTTTATACCTTGAGAATAAGGCCCGACAGGCTGTGGGGCACCATCGGTTATAATGGTTATCCTACTCATTCGTACCTCCACCTAACGCTACCGTTGCCAGCTGCAAATCCGATTCTTTATCGACATCGACTCCTATTTCGATAAACGGAGTTATTATCGCCATACAGGTCGATCGTGTTAGCCGGCCTACCCTCTGCTCAACCTGGCCTATACTTAGCAACCCCAACACAAACCTGAACAAAAACATGATGCCAAGGACCTGAGCGAGTTTTACAGGCTTTTTGCGAAGCTCGTACATACGCTCGATGAGCGCCACGTTCTTGTTTACGAACTCGGGCTCGACAAGCACCAGGTTCCCCCCGGTAAAACGACCTTCCTTTACTTTTACGTAGGTTCGCTTTACTTCAGGAAAGCGCTTCTCGGACTCGCCGTACTTAACTATCGGGTAGTAAATATCCGCTTTGCGTTTTGAGCAACGCCCGAGGAAATCACTGATGGCCTCGGGCGAAATCAACGGTATATCGGTGGACAAGATCAGCACCTGGCTCTTTGCCCCTAGAAAATCGATCCCCGCTTTTGCGACGCCGGGCAGACTCCCTGTCGCCGTTATAACATCCGCCTTTGCGGCCACCCCGTTGAGCGAATGCTCGACCGGCAGCACCACGCAAATACGGTCGATATCCTGGCAGCGGCTTAGCGCATCGACCACGTACTCGAACATAGGCCTACCGTTAACCGGTACCAAGCCTTTTGCCGGCACTTCAGCCAATCCTTTTGCGCTTCCTCCTGCAAGTATTATCGCGTCTACCAACCGATACCGCCTAGAACTATTGTTAAGTGTTACATATTCTTGATAGCTGCTGGATTTCCTCTTAATTTCGGAAAACTTATAAGCACTTATAGGCAGCTACTAAGACTTTAATTATCTTACCGTATAATTACTAAACCTATAAGACCTCTATACCGCTCTTTACCGGTTTTGCAACATCGACGAAAAATTCCGGCTCGGCCGATCTGACCGAATCGGCGACGGCGTTCGCCGAACGAAGGTCTTCACATAAGATAAAAACCGTGGGTCCGCTTCCCGACATTAAGGCGCCAATTCCTCCTGCGGTAACCCCAAGTTGTTTTGCCCTTGAAATAGCAGGATAACGCTTTAGTGCGACAGTTTCAAGAAGATTATCGAGCGATGCCACGATTTGCCCTATATTACGGGCGGTCAACGCCTCTATAATAGTAGCCTTAGCGTTAAGCGGAGTCGCCCGCTCTTCATCAATGGCGTGGTATATTTCAGCTGTGGATACATGCAGTGGTGGCGTTATAATAACCATCGCTGTATCGGGCATCGAATCGAGCCTTGTCAGGATATCGCCCTTCCCCTGGGCTAGCAGCGTCCCCCCTGCCAGACAGAATGGTATATCTGCCCCAAGCGTGGCTCCTATCGCCTGCAGCTCCTCCTGAGGCAAGTTAAGGCCCCATAGGATATTAAGACCGGTAAGCGTGGCGGCGGCATCCGCACTCCCGCCTGCTAATCCGGCCGCAATAGGAATCTGCTTGATGATATGAAGTGAAGCGCCGGCTTGTGTGCCCGCTTGCTTGCGAAGCGTTTCAGCCGCACGAAACGCTAGGTTTTCCTCGCCGCTTAAGGTTTTTTCAGTACAGGAAACAATGATTTCTTGGGCCGGGGATATCTCGATTAGGTCATGAAGGGAGATGCTCTGCATGACGCTTTCGATCTGGTGGTAACCGTCGGGATACCGCGAGATTACATCGAGATACAAGTTTATTTTCGCATGAGCCTTTATCGATAGCATCGTATTGTCGGTGTTGGCACCGGAAACTAAGCGCACAGATCTGCCGCTTTCAAGCTTCCCCGGTTACATCAACCAGGGAAGCAAGTTTTCGCCGTTATCGGGATTTGAAAGTTCAACTGTCTTGGTTAAGACATCCGCATAGCTGTATGAAACTCTGCGGCAACGATTCCGTTTTTCCTCAACCTTCACGACAAATAAATTAGGGTGTGTTTCTTCAAGTACACCCTCTCTTTCAATTATCTTGCACCGTCCCATGTTAGCCTTGAGACGCATTTTTTCGCCCACGAATTCATCGAGTTGCTTTCGAATCCGGTCAACAACCTCAACTTGCGGCAATTGGCCAACTGCCATAATATTTATCCCTCTCCTTCAGGTATTGAAATAAATTATACTTCAAAATTGCGAAAATTTCAAGTTTACCGTCTGGTGCGACTAAATGCAAGTGGTGCTGACCACATTTGATTAATATACGACAAAAATAAACAAATTCCTTCTTTATCGCTTAAGAAATATTCGAGGGATCATCGCTCGCGAACGCGTTCGCGAGCGATGCAAACTCCTCGATAGAGAGGGTCTCGCCCCGGCGTTTGGGATCGATTCCGGCTTTCTCTAAAGCCTGCTCGATTTCCTCGATGCCGAAATCAAGCTCGCGGCTTCCGCGAAGCGCATTCTTTATCGTCTTTCTTCGCTGCCAAAACGCCGCCTTTACCACCTTAAAAAAGAACTCTTTGTTAAAGACCTGCACCCTGGGCTGCGCCAACCGTCTCATCCTGACCACCGCTGAGCTTACTTCCGGTGGCGGGATAAACACGTTTCTCGAGACAATGGCGACCCTATCTACGTCGCAGTAAAACTGCGCTTTTACGGAAAACGACCCGTACTCCGGGGTCGCAGGTTTTGCCGTAATCCGGTCGGCTACTTCCTTTTGTATCATGACCACGTAGAGCTTAAGGTTATCGAACTTATCCAGGTACGTCGCTAGAATCGGCGTCGCCACCTGGTAGGGCAGGTTCGATACGAGCTTGTTAGGGGCGGGAAGGTCGTCCGGCAGGTGCCCGAGATCGACCGAGAGCGCATCGGAAAAAACCACCTTTACGTTCTCAAAGCCCTTAAGGGTGTAGTCCAAAACCGGTGCGAGCTTGCGGTCGAGCTCTATCGGGATGACCATGCCCGCGTTTTTCGCGAGCTCTTGCGTCAGCGTCCCGATCCCGGGGCCGACCTCGGCCACCACGTCGTCTTTTGAGAGTGACGCGGCATCGACCACTTTGCCCAGAATATTTTGGTCGATTAAAAAATGTTGCCCCAGGCTCTTATCGAGCCTGAGGCTAAATTTTTTTACTACTTCTAGCGTTGCCTGCGGTGTTGCTAATGTCACTGGTTCATGCACCCTTCGACTAACGCCCCGAACAGACTAGCTAGGTCGGGCTTTACATATTATTTGCCAAGGATCGTCACCTTGACAGAACGCCTCCCGAACTTAAAGCACTCGCCTGGTGTGTTGTAGCACAGGTCGATGCGATTTCCTTTAATCGCACCACCGGTATCGGCGGCTATGGCTTCTCCGTAGCCTTCGATGTACAACCTTGTCCCAAGCGGGATAACCCGTGGGTCAACGGCTACTACACCCTTGCGTGCCTTCATACCGTTTGCGCATCTACTCCCGACGCCCGGCCCGTAATTGGGCGCATAGGCGGAGGCGCGCATCGTAAACGTTCTGGATCCTGTTGGAACCCTTCCGGCTCCGCGAGATACATATACTGGCGATTCAACTAAGCGGGCAATTTTGCGTTTTGTGCCGACCGCTACCACTTCTGCGAGTGGAGGCGATACCATGCTTTCTAACTTAACTAGCCTTCTTACAGGCCGATCGCCTTCGAATACGACCTCGACAATCCTTAGCAGTAAGCCTGGCTTACCTTGTGAGACCACCACCTGCTGGCCGTAATCCAGCTTCGGGTCGGCGTTCGTGACCCTCTGGTACGCCACCGGAACTTTGGTGACCTCACACTTGCTCTTCACGAGCGTAACTTCCACGGTCATGCCTGCTATAAGCTTTTCGCTTACATTTGGTACTACTTTGTCTACAGGCTTTAACCGCAGACCGATGTCCTTAAGTGCTTCGCCGACAGTGCCGGCTGCGGACATCATGGCAATTCCTTGTTTGTTCATTCTAATAGTTACTGGTACAGCGTGTTTTACTTGTACTGTCATGCCCTCTTTTAATGCAGATGAGGGCTTAGGTGTTACTTCGTCATTTGCCTTAACAGTTACGCCGTTTTCCCTCAGAACAGTTGCTACTGTTCGCGCCCGGGTTGTAATAGTGCTTGCCTTACCATCGATGGTGAGGTTTACAGTCGTCCCTCCGTAGACCATGTCCATCAAGACAAATACCATTATCAGAGAGAGCAGGATGATCTCGTACTTTCTTCCCCTGATACCGCGGGCTAACTGATGAAAACGTGTACTCATCAAATCAGTCCCTTCTGATTTCTGTATTTAGTTGTCAATTTGTTAAGACACAAGTGCAATGACTGCCAGCTATTATACCATAATCGGTTGAGTATTCAAAAAACTTTAACCCATGAGTTACCCATAGGGCGCTTATGCTAAACGACAAAAGCGTTCGGTGGAAGGCACTAGAGAAGTTATTGAGGGGCAAAATGTATGGTCACTTGCTACGTAGATCGTAGCACTCCACTGGCTATTTGTGATTAATCGAGAAGAGTAAGGAAACGTTTTCCTGGGTTGACGCGAGCAGCTTCGAAACGTCGATTCCCTTTATCTCAGCGATTTTTTCGGCAACCAGGCGCACGTTTGCCGGTTCGTTCTTGCGCCCTCTGTGGGGGTGCGGCGTGAGATACGGGGAATCGGTTTCAACAAGGAGTTTTGTGAGAGGCACAAACTTTGCGACATCTACGAGTTCGCCCGCGTTCTTGAACGTAACCGTCCCGGCGATCGATATGTAGAAGTTCATGGCAAGGACCGTCTGGGCATACGCGATGTCGCCACTAAAGCAATGGAATACGCCCTTCTTCGGGCGGTGTTTTGTAATTATTTTAAGCACGTCCTCATCGGCGTCGCGATCGTGTATTATCACGGGCAATCCAAGTTCGCTGGCAAGGTCGAGTTGCTGGGCGAAGACTTTTTGCTGGGTCGGCCGGGGCGAGTGGTTCTTATAATAGTCGAGGCCGATCTCCCCGATGGCTACCACCTTCGGATGCTTGGCGAGCTTCTTCAGCTCTTTTATCGTATCGGGATTAACCGTTTTTGCGTCATGCGGGTGAATGCCGACAGCAGCATAGACTTCATCGAACTTTTCGGCCAGCTCGACCGCCCGATGACTTGAGTCGAGCTTGTCGGCAACCGTGATTATTTTAGTTACGCCCTGCTCCTTCGCACGCGCAACCACGGCCTCTATCGCCTGATCGCTTCCAAATAAATCCAGGTGAGCGTGGGTATCTGTAAGACCAACCGTCTTCTTCATCGTCCTCCCTTAACCAACCGCCAGCTGCGCTATAGACTATGTAGTAACTTTCGGATTGTCATCAATTATAGTACTAAACCGGGTAAAAGTCTTTTCAAAAGACGTGACTTATATAACTAATTTTTATACCCCATGTTTACTCAATTCCTATCAGTTTACTCAATCCCGATAGATTTACTCGATCTCTATACGGGGGAAAAGCGGTGGTGCTTTCTTAACCGATGTCCCCGGCGCAAGAGCGTTCCAGCTTTTTGCATCCCCGATGGTTATCGAGCCGAAATTTTCCTGGCCGAGCTGCTCCCAGATTTGCTCCGCCGTGCGCGGCATCACCGGGCTGACCAGGATAACGATCGTACGGATCGCCTCAAGCAGCGTACGCATGACCGTCTTTAAACGGTCCGTCTGCCCTTCCCGTGCGAGCGCCCAGGGTGCGGCCTCATCGATATACTTGTTTGCCTTTCCTATGATGCGCCAGATCTGCACAAGCGCCTCGCGGATATCCATCTTATTCATGGCCTCATCCACGATCCCAGGCAATGAGAGCGCTTCTACCTTAAGCGTTGATTCAAGGGTGCCTAAGTCTCCGGCCTCGGGGATCTGGGCATCAAAGTACTTGCTCATCATGGCGACTGTTCGGTGGATGAGGTTGCCAAGATCATTTGCCAAATCCCCGTTGATACGGCGTATCAACGCATCCTGGTTGAACTCACCGTCAAGACCGATGCTGATTTCGCGCAGCAGAAAGTACCGGATGGCATCCTCGCCGAACTGCTCGATAAGGCGGTTTGGATCGACCACGACCCCCGTTGATTTCGACATCTTTTGGCCGCCAAGCGTCCAGAAACCATGCGCGAGAACCACCTTTGGCGGCTCGATGCCGAGCGCCATGAGCATCATCGGCCAAATCACCGCATGAAAGCGGATGATGTCCTTACCTATAATGTGCACATCGGCCGGCCAAAATGTCTCGTATTTCCGCTCGTCCTGCAGGTACCCGGCACCGGTGAGGTAGTTGATGAGCGCATCGAACCAGACGTAGATAACGTGGTCGGGGTCGAACGGCACCGGGATGCCCCATTTAAACGTGGTCCTGGAAACCGAGATGTCCTGGACGCCGGTGTCGAGAAAGCTTACAACCTCGTTGCGCCTGAAATCGGGCTGCACGAAGCTCGGGTTGTCCTTGATATACGCCTGAAGACGGTCCTGGTACTTCGAGCTTCTAAAATAGTAACTCTCCTCTTTAAGCCACTCGACCTCGCGTCCACAGGCCGGACAACAACCCCCTACAAGCTGGCTCTCGGGGTAGAAGGTTTCCTCGTGGATGCAATACCAGCCCTCGTAAAAGCCCTTGTAGATATCTCCCTGGTCGTAGAGCTTCTGGAAGATATTCTGTACAACTTTAATATGGCGCTCCTGCGTGGTGCGGATGAAGTCGCTGTACGATATGTTGAGCCGGTCCCAAAGGTCTTTAAACGGCCCTACCATGAGATCGCAATGCTCTTGTGGGGTGAGGCCCCTATCCCGCGCGGCTTTCTCGACCTTCTGGCCGTGTTCATCGGTGCCTGTAAGAAAAAGGACATCGTATCCGGTGAGCCTTTTAAAGCGAGCGAGGGTATCTGCGATTATGGTAGAATAGGCATGTCCTATATGCGGGACGTCGTTAACATAGTAAATCGGAGTCGTTACGTAAAAGCTGTTTTTTGCCGAATTTGCCAAATCAATATCACCTTTTAAGAAAAATTGAGTGTTATTTTATTATATTAAAAGTATAGCACTCGTTGACACAAAATTTTCTCAACCATATAATTGATAACAACCACTTGTCAAGGAAAGCAGCAGGAGGAACCCCATGAAATCCACTGGCATCGTGAGACGAGTAGACGAACTAGGAAGAATAGTAATACCAATGGAGCTAAGACGTACTTTTGGCATAGAAATTAAGGACCCGCTTGAGATTTTCGTAGATGGCGATGCGATAGTGCTCTCCAAATACCAGGCGGTTTGTGTATTCTGTGGCACAGGAACGCAGATAGAAAGCTTCAAAGGGAAAAACGTCTGCCAAGATTGTAAGAAAGAATTGATAACCGATAAAAGGGTGTAGCGTCAGTTAATTTTGGCGCTTGTGATAAGAATAGAGGCTTTGCATCAATTGAGGCTACCGGTTATCCGGTAGTTGGCTTTTGCTCAAGTTAACTTTTGATTTATGAATGGTCTTCTTAATAGACTTTAGGTTAATCCTTTATACCCCGCTCGTGGATATCGAGGACTGACTCGTAGACTGAATGTTTACTGGTGCCAAATTTCTTGGCTACTTTTGAGATCGCCTGCTTCTTTTGTGTACCTTCTTTAATCAGCTCGATGACCGCATCCCGTAGTTCGCTCGTGGTGATGGTTTGCGTTTCCCTTTTTTGACCCGGACCGAAGAGAAGCACGACTTCGCCTTTGATTTCGGTGGTATCCAACCGCTCGAGCAACTCCGACGCCGAGCCGCGGATCACCTCCTCGAATTTCTTGGTAAGCTCGCGCGCTATGACGACGCTTCGCACCGAGTCGATTTGAGCGATCTCTGCGATGGTGGCCTTAAGCCGCCGGGGGGACTCAAAGAGTACGGTAGTGCGCCCGGCCTGCAATAGTTCTTCGAGAAGCGCAGTACGCTCTCCCTTCTTACGGGGGAGGAATCCCTGGAAGATAAAGGTATCGGTTGGCAGCCCCGAAATGACCAGTGCGGTGATAAGTGATGATGGACCGGGGAGCGCCTCAACGGGAATACCGCGCTCGATACAAAGCTTGATCAGCCGGTGCCCTGGGTCCGATATTCCCGGCATACCTGCGTCTGAGACAAGAGCGATCGTTCTGCCCGTCTCCATCGCCTCGACAAGCTCCTCTCCCCTGACAGCCTCGTTGTGTTCGCGGTAGCTCGTCATCGGGGTAGAGATATCGTACCGCGAGAGAAGCTTTCGGGTAACCCGTGTGTCCTCTGCGGCGATGAGGTCGACCTCTTTAAGCATGCGCAGCACCCGCAACGTGATGTCCTCGAGATTGCCGATAGGTGTTGCACAGATATAGAGTTTCCCGGATGTGCTGGTAGCGTTAGATATACCGGTTGATGAGTTCATACCGCCCCTTACCTCTATTGTTGCTATGCTGTGGCTGTGCCGGACTCGCCGGGAAGTTCCCGCTCATTTTCCTTATCCTGCACATCCTGCTCTTTAATATCTCTATCCAAACCTGGGAGCGCCAGGAAGAAGTACGTCCAGAAGGCGCTTGAGAATGCCTGGAAAAAACCGCTTGGAATGAGAAGTAGTATGATCCCCGGAATCGCAACCACCAGGACAAGCCAGATATTGACGCTTGCCAGATAGACGGCCAGAATGCCGATAATAAAGGCGAGGACGGCGAACACTGTCCCAAATACGATTCCGATGCCGACCATGATGAGCCATGCTATGAAGAACTGTCCGGTATGCTTCCTGAACAAAGCGTATGACCGCTTGATCGAATC
Source organism: Candidatus Aquicultor sp. (assembly GCF_054640775.1). Classification (NCBI taxonomy): domain Bacteria; kingdom Bacillati; phylum Actinomycetota; class Candidatus Aquicultoria; order Candidatus Aquicultorales; family Candidatus Aquicultoraceae; genus Candidatus Aquicultor; species Candidatus Aquicultor sp. The sequence goes on from NZ_JBTSLF010000010.1 coordinate 10,833, forward strand.
GATAACCCGCACGCCGTTGATGACGATGAACCGATCTGCAAAATTACCGATAAGCGAGATGACCACCATCGCCGCGATAATCAATAATAAGAGCAGGATGGAAAAGAGGATGAGCGCGATGATCACACCGATAGAGGGGGTTCCGTGCGAGAATGCCAGGACAAACAGGAGCACATCGAACCCGATCAGCACCAGCACCCCAACCAGCACGGGAAGGCCCAGCAACAGCGATTCGCCGAGCAAGGGAAGCGCCTTGCGAATACCAACCGAAAAACCGCCGCGGCCTGTTGCCTCTTGACCGTGCTCGACAGCGGCAACGAGATGTATCAACGACCCCCTGAACACGAGCGAAAAGAAGATGCTGACCAGCGCTATGAGCAAGGCAAGCAGGATTAATGCGCCGACCAGAAGGATGACCTGGCTCTCGCTCAGCCTGCTTATGTAGCGCTCGATACTCGAGCCAAACGAACCGGTCTGGTCTGCGTTGAATGTATAGTTGATAGAATTAAACCCCTGGCTTCCGAAGCCGTTGAACAGGCTAAACAGGATTCCAAAGAACCAGATTATCCTGTGGTCCCAGACGGTCTTAAACGATTTGTTAAGAAACTCGCCAAACTCCATGATAGTGCCCCTTCCACGCCATTTTCGTTGTAATTCGCCACTTTGCCCGGCGCTTCCTGCAAAGAACCAAAGGGATGGGGTCTATCCGCTACTTGATCTCAACGAGCCGATAGTCTCTGACGCCAAGGCCGAGATTCTCCCCGTAGGCCAGCTGGGGACGCCAGTCGATACCGGAGAGGGCCTTGAACTTGTCGCCGTCATCCGGGTTGGCGGGAAGCCTGCTGCCCGCCAACGCCTGAGCATTGTTAACAAGGTCGGCGCTTGCCTGGTCGATGGCGATGGGGTCGAGCGAGGCCAGTATGCCGATGTCCGGGACGATCGGGGCGTCGTTCCATCCCCAGCAATCGCAATCCGGGCTTACGTTAAGGATGAAGTTAAAGAACCCGACTTTTCCGGGTTTGTCTTTTATGACCGCCCACGCGTACTCGACGATTTTCTCCTGGGTCACCTTGGGCTCGGTCGCCCAGTTTACTTCGATCGCACCCGAGGGGCAGGTAACAGTGCACTCGCCGCAGCCAATACATACGGCTTGGTCGATTACCGCAGGGCTTGCGATGGATATCGCCCCTGTCGGGCACCACTTGACGCACTTGGCGCAGCTCGTGCAGGTATCCGGATTAACGCGGGGCAGTACATCGGAGTGCATGACCTGCTTGGCGCTGCGACAGCCCAGTCCCATCCCGATGTTCTTGAGCGTCCCGCCAAAACCGGTAAGCTCGTGTCCCTTGAAATGAGTGAGGGCGATCTTCGCATCCGCGTGATAGACGGCGCTTCCGATCTTCGCCTCTTTGATATGCGTGCCGTCGATATCGACCGCAACGTAGTCCTTGCCGTTGATACCGTCCGCGATAACCACCGGTGCGCCGACGGTCGCGTAGCTGAAGCCGTTTTCAATCGCCGAAATAAGGTGATCGACTGCGTTCGACCTTCTGCCGACATAGAGCGTGTTGGCGTCCGTTAAGAATGGTTTGCCCCCGGCCTCTTTGACTTTTTCGACGACCCGCCGCGCAAAGATGGGCGAAAGAAACGCCGTGTTTCCCGGCTCGCCAAAGTGTACCTTGATAGCGACGATGTCGCCGGGGTCGATGATCGACTTAAAATCCGCCTTATCAAAAAGCTTGCTCGTCGTATCCAACCGGCTCTTTTTACCATGAAAGTTACTGTAGAAAACGTTTGACATTACACACCTCTATACTTACTTACTGTAATTAAAAATCAAGTCTACATTATACCAGGTAAGAAGAATTGATATAGCCTTTCACTCTTCTCTGCTTATGAGACCTCGATTGGTGCGTGATTTTTCAGGTGTCTAAGGGTACAAAAACCTGTAACGCTTTTTACTATATGAAAGGAGTCGTATATGCCCGGCGACCAGCAGGTACTATCGGATGTAGAAGATGCCCTTACATGGGACGTAAGGATTAATGCGGCAAACATCGATGTTTCGGTCACAAGCGGGATCGTAAGCCTCAGCGGCACCGTCGACACCTATACCCAAAAGCTCGATGCCATGCAAATAGCAAGCCGCATAAAAGGCGTGGTCGACGTAAAAAACAACCTTGTCGTGAAACCGTCGGTCATGCGCTCGGATATCGAGATCCAGGACGACATCAAAGCAGCCTTTCGGCGAGACGTTCTTGTCGATGAGACTAATATCGTTGTCAGGGTAAGCAACGGTATCGTGGTGCTGAGCGGCGCCGTCGGAACGATGGCCGAGAAAAATGCGGCGGAGAGCGATGCCTGGCTTACCCCAGGCGTTACGGATGTCATCAACAACATCGTCGTCACCCCGGCGGTTGCCAGGATGGACCAGGATATCGAGGAAGACGTGCGAGCGAGCCTTGCGCGTGACACAAGGATCGACATGAGAAATATCGACGTGGCATCGGTGGACGCGGTTGTGTATTTAAGGGGCCGGGTCGACGATTTTACACAGAAATGGATCGCCTCGGATATCGCCTGGTGGACCCCCGGCGTACGCGATGTTATCAACGAACTCACGGTAAAGGCGGTCGCCTAAGCGACCGCCTTTTTGTTTTTCTATCCTTTTCGCAGCGACCTACCTCTGTTGCATGTCTGCCATAGTCTAGATGTGTTGAGCCGCCGCGCCGCCTCTTTTTTGTCTTTCCCCGCCTTCAAACTCCTCGGGGATTTCGTATTCCTTTAAGCGATTGGCCATCTCTCTGAGTCTCTGGTCGACAAGATAGTGGATGGTCCCCTCCGGGTACGTTCCGTCTTCCTTACGCTGGCCGGCCTCGACACCGGTCAGTACCTGGATTCCCTCGTCGATCATCTTGACCGGGTAGATATGGAACTTTCCTTCTTTGACCGCATCGATTACCTCTTGCTTAAGCATAAGGTTGACCACGTTTTGAATCGGGATCATTACACCCTGGTCACCGGTCAGACCGCGAGCTTTGCAAACATCGAAGAAGCCCTCGATCTTGCGGTTTACCCCGCCGATCGGCTGGACTTCACCCCGCTGATTAACCGAACCTGTGATTGCGAGGTTCTGCTTGATCGGCACATCGGAGAGCGCCGAGAGGAGCGCATAGAGCTCGGTGCTCGATGCGCTGTCGCCGTCTACTCCCTCGTAGCTCTGCTCGAACGTCAGACTCGCCGATATCGAGAGCGGCTTATCCTGGGCATATTGCCCCGCCAGGTAATTTGCCAAAATCAGCACGCCCTTGCTATGAGACGGTCCGCTCTGTTCGATTTCTCGCTCGATATTGATAACGCCCTTGGTGCCCAGATGAACCTTTGCGGTAATCCGGGACGGGCGCCCGAAATAGTAATCGCCGAGGCTGATGATGGAGAGCGCGTTTATCTGCCCGACAACCGATTCCTCCGTCTGGATCAAGACGATATCGCGGTTGATCATCTCCTGAATTTTCGCCTCGATCATATTGGAGCGGAATTTTTTATGGTCCTGGGCTTTTTTCACGTGCTCGGCCGAGACCAGTGGCGCGTTGCTCGCCGACGCCCAGTAGCTCGCTTCGCTCGCCAGATCCCCAACGTCCTGGAACCGGGTAGAGAGCTTCTTCTGGTCCCCCGCCAACCATGAGCCGTATTCGACGATCTTCGCGACGCCGCTTGGCTCGAAATCTTTAAGCTTGGCGTCGGCGACCTGCTCCCTCAAGAAGGAGGCGTATTTCTGAATGTGCTCGTCCGTGCGGTCCATCTCCACATTAAAGTCTGCTTTGACCTTAAAGAGTTCCCTAAAGTCCTCGTCCATATTGTAGAGGAGCATATAGACGTACGGATTGCCGATCAATACGATCTTTACATTAAGCGGAATCGGCTCGGGTTTGATCGTGGTCGCCGGTATGACCCGGTACTGCTCGCCCATAAGCTCGATCCTGATCTCCTCGCTTCGAATCGCCCGTTTCAGCATATCCCATGCAAGCGGGCTCGTAACCACATCGAGCACATGCATGATCAGATATCCGCCGTTTGCCCTGTGGAAAGCCCCTGATTTTATCATACTGAAATCGGTGCTCATCGCACCAAACTGGGCTTTATACTCGGTTTTCCCAAGCAGATTGTAATAGGATGGGTTAAGCTCAACAACAACGGGTGCTCCGTTAAGGTCGGCGTTGTTAACGATCACATTTACCTTGTATCTATCAAAACTTACCGGTCGCTGCAACGCCTCTAGCCCCGGAATCGCGACCGCTTGGCGTTCCCCGGGCCTGAAATCTTCCAGGTTTTCGATAATATCTTTTTCAACCTGGCCCAAATAGGTAAGCACCTTCGGTATATCATGGTATTTGTCTCGTAAGTCCTGCAGCAGGTGGCCGATGGCGAAAAGCGCGACCTCTTTATCCAGCCCCTGAACCTTGTCTTTGCTCTCTTTCTCAAGCTTTCGAACGCGGGTAAGAACCTCGTTTATCTCTGACTGCAGTTCTTCGCCCCGCTTCTGGATCTCTTTTTTCTGATCCTCGGGAAGAAGGCTGAACTCCTCCCTGCGCAGGGGACGTCCCTTCATCAAGGGAATGGTCATAATACCCGCGGTCGTTATATCAACCGTAAACCCCCGCTCCTCGGCTTTCTTTTCTATCTCCGCGAATCCCTTCTCACGCTCGGTCTCGAAGGTGTTGGCGATGCGCGTTTTGCGCTCCTCGTACTCCTTGCTCTCGAACGCCTTTGGGATCTCGTCACGTGCATGGTCCACGACCTCATCCATATCTTTGGCAAGCTCTCTGCCCTTACCCGGCGGCAACGATATCGCCAACGGCCGATCGGGGTCGTTAAAGTTATTGATATAGCACCAATCGCTCGGGACCGGCTCTTGCTTTGCTTTTATATCGATATAATCTTTGATGGTCGAGGTTTTACCCACGCCCGGAGGACCGGATGCATACAGATTGAAGCCCTTGGTCTTTATCCCGAGACTGAATTCGATAGATTCAACAGCCCTGTTTTGTCCGATCGTACCCGTGAGCGGTTCGATGTCTGCAGTTGATGAAAATTTGAATACTGACGGGTCGCAGACACGACGCAAGTCAGCTACAGGCAGCTCGTAGAACGCGTCTTTTACTTTTTTTAAGCTTGGTTGGTCCATGAAAGTCCCCCTTAGTCGTAATTCGTTAGGTTAGGATGTACCCTTTTTAAGCGGAGGAAAAACATTAGGGGGGATTAGCGATTAGGGAGTGAGTTGGTCAAAAACGAGTGCCGCCGCACCGAGTAAGCCCGCCTGGTTGCCGAGATCGGCCAGGACGACTTCGGCGACATCTTGGCTGGGGTGGAGTGTGCGCTCGGCGATAACTTTCCTGGCCGGTACGAGCACAAGGTCCCCGGCCTCCGCCATACCGCCGCCCAGAACTACGAGCTCCGGGTTAAAAATGTTGATGACGTTATTAATACCGATGCCGAGCCAAAAGCCGACTTCGTTAAAGATATCAAGGGCCAACGGGTCGTTTTTCTGCGCGGCCTCGGTCACCATAGGGCCGACGATGGCTTCGATGTCGCCCCCTGCAAGCTCCAAAATAAGGGTATCATTGTTGTGTGCGGCCCGCTCCTTGGCGATTCGCACCAGCGCCCTTCCGGCGGCCATCTCCTCAAAACAGCCGTAAGAGCCACAGCTACAGCGCGGTCCGGTCGCTTCTACGACCATATGGCCTATCTCCGCGGCACTTCCGGTCGCTCCCCTATAGAGGCAGCCATCGATAATAATGCCGGCGCCGATGCCGGTTCCGAGGGTAAGACCCACGATGTTGTCGGCATCCCGGCCTACACCGTAATACTTCTCGCCCAATGTCGCGAGATTACCATCGTTGTCCATAAACGTGGGAAGGCCGAAGTTCGATTCAACGATGCTTTTAAGACGAAGATCGGCAAAGGGAAGGTTGGGGGATTGCACTACCATGCCGTGCTCCCAGTCGATGGTACCGGCAACGGCAAGGCCGATACCTATGAGTTCTCCGATATCGGCGGCGGATTCGATAAGCTTTGCGATAAGACCCTCGATGGTAGCGACGACGTCTTCTGACGTCCCCGCCGGCGTGGCCGCCTTGGATGAAGCGACCATACGGCCCTCGGCATCCACCACCGCAACCGCGATCTTGGTCCCGCCCACATCAACGCCTATTGCAACCTTACGATTAGACATAATCATTCCTCTCCCCTGAACCCCGAATCCCCCAAGCCGAGCTTCGCTCAGGCCTCTTGACCCTTAATACACCGGGCGGCGCGGGAACGACCATTCCTGGGCGAAGTCCTCGCCGGGTGTTTTGGTTGTCACTATTATATCTTCGGGCTCGATGGTGACCATATTGTATGACGGCTCAGTGTAGCCACGGGTGCGAAGGGTGGAGACCGTTCCGCTGTTGATGAGAAGCATATTGGAAAGCGGCCACACATACGGGACATGCTTATGCCCGCACAAGATCAGATCGACCCCCGCGCCGCGAAGAAGGGCCATGACATCGCCCGCATCGAGCACGATATTGCGCTCCCTACCGGTTCCCGGAACGCTCACCAGGTGATGGTGCAGGACAAAGACCTTGAACGCGTGGTCCACCTTGAATTCCTCGCGCAACCAGTCGTAGTGCTCGCGCCCGATCTCGCCGTCGTTTAAATCAGGCTTTGCCGAATCGACCGCAACAAATTTTATTCGTTCCTGGAAATTTTCTGCTGAGCGCATCCCGAACTGCAGATCAAGCGTCCTATACCGGGGCCCGAAGATGCTCTCAAAATGCAGGTAGCCAAGGTTGCGGCTATCGTGGTTGCCCGATATGACGATCTTGATCGGGCACTCGAACATATCTATGTACTCCTTGGCCATCTCGAACTCGTCACGGTACCCCGCGGTCGTTAAATCACCGCATACCACGACTACCCGGGGCTTCGCCTGGTTTATCTCGTTGATCGCGGCGATTAAAAGCCCCCGTTCAAAACGCGGATCGCCGCAGTGAAGATCGGATATTTGCGCGATCTTATATGATTGGATTTCCATAGCTCAGGCTCCATGCACACGATAAGCCCGAGGCCCAACAGGTGCTGGGCCTCAAATACTGATAAACATTAACATTTGTTACTTGCTTACTATATTCTCCTATTCGCGCTGACTTTACACAACCCTGCAAATGATACGAAAATAGCAAGATAATGGCTTGGGATCAATCGGCTGTGCGTATCTGCAGTGCCTTAAAGCGCCGCAAGCTCAATGAGTTCGATACGACCGAAACCGAGCTGAACGCCAGCGCACCGACCGCCACCGGAATCAGTATGGCGTTGTAGAAAAATGCCCAGAACAGGTTCTGGTAAATATACCCATACCCCCTATATGTACAAGCAGGATGCCATTCTACAAGGCCCGAAATCAATCTACCTGATAATGGCAAATATATTCCACTCCGTGCCCTGAATATTGACACTAACTGCGATTTCTATAATAATAAGGATAACGTATGCATAGGGGTATAGGTATACCAGAGGTGATCGAATGGCATCGTACTCCGCCGATAAAGAGAAAATTTTATCAAGGCTGAAGCGCATCGAAGGTCAGCTTCGCGGCATCCAGCGCATGGTCAAAGATGATAAGTACTGCGTCGATATCTTAGTTCAGGTATCATCCGTGCTGGGCGCTACACAGCGGGTAGGCTTCATCATCCTCGACGACCATATCAAAGGATGCTTAAGGGGCGCCATCGCAAACGGGAATGGGGACGCCGAGGTCCAGGAGTTAGTGGACATCATCCAGCGCTTCGTAAAAACTTAAAGACCGACTTAAAGGAATGTACCTTCTCAATACACTTCTTCGGGCCATAGCGACATGGCTCTCCTACTGCCTCGCCCGAGTTTCTAGAACTGATTGCTCCTGTGTTGTTTGCTCTCTGGTGTTCACATCCGCTTTTGTGGACGGGATAACATCCTTGGTCATTAAATCTGCTACAATACGACCGTCCTTCAACTGAACAAGGCGCTCAGCATCGCGGATCGATTCGGGGTTGTGCGTGACCATGATTATGGTCTGCCCCTCGCTATGAAGCTGTTTGAAGAGCCCCAATACCTCTTCTCCCGTTTTGCTGTCAAGACTACCGACCGGCTCATCCGCAAGCAGAATCGGCGGATTATTAACCACAGCGCGGGCGACCGCGACCCGGCTCTGCTCTCCCCCGGATAACTCAGAGGGAAGCCGGTTGAGCTTGTTGCCAAGGCCGACCCGTTCAAGGGTGGTCACGGCAAGTTCCCGCTTGTTTTTGTGATCCGTAACGACTAACGGAAGCATTACATTTTCAACCGCTGTCAAATATGGGATGAGCTGGAGCTGCTGGAAAACGAATCCCAGGTATTCGCGCCTAAAATCGGCCCGCTTTTCCTGTGAAAGCGCATAGACATCGATCTCGTCGATGATAAGCGTTCCCGCACTGGGCGGGCTCATCGCGCCGAGGATAGCAAGAAGCGTACTCTTGCCGCTTCCCGACGGGCCCATGATCGCAAGGTACTCACCGTTCGCGATCTCAAAGCTTACATGCTCGAGCGCATGCACTTGGGTATCCCCGTCGCCTCCAAAATATTTGCTTAGCTCTTTACTGATAACTAACGACATTACTGCTCCTCCTAAAGGCTTTTAAGGGCATCGGCCGGGTCCATGTTTGCGGCTCTTCTGGCAGGCACCAGGCTTGCAACCAGACCGACTACAACCGAGAGAACTATCGAGAGGATCAACACCGGCACATTTAAGCCAACAGAAAGCTCAAACTTCTTTAGAAACGCCGGCAGTATAAAAACTATACCAAACCCTACCGCGTACCCGATAGCGCCGCCGATGAGGCTCAAGATAAGGGTTTCCGCTAGAATTATCCGTGCCACAACCGATTGCCGGTACCCGATCGCTCTAAAGATACCGATCTCCCGCTTGCGGTCACGCACCGATGAGGTCATCGTCGTAAATACGATGAGCCCGCTAATCAGCATGATTACTGCGGTGATGGCCAGACCGAACCGTGCGAGGGACCCGACTGCTTGTTCCCGGTATTGCACTGCCTGTTTAATCGATGAGACCGCTGCCTGCGGAAGAGCCTTTTCGAGGTCTTTTACTACTGCGTTGATGTCAGCATTGCTCTTTGCCGATACCTCGATCAGGCTGAGTTCACTACCCCGTCCGTATAAAGACTGTACTTCCTTTAGATCACCGAAGATGAGGCTATCATCCTGACTGCCCGTGGGATGAAGTACAGCGGCGACCTTGAAATCTTTCCCGGAAAGCGTGAGGCTATCCCCGGCTTTTACTGTAAGGTTCTTGGCGGCATCCTGACCCAACACCAGCTCATGGGGCTTGGCCGGTCTCTTTCCATTAAGCCGCCACCATTTCTTTATCAAAAACTCCTGGTTGAAATCGGACCCCACCAGAAGCGCCTTCTTATCTTTACTATCTACAACCTGCAACAACTTTGGTGACATGGCGGCGATGGTACCGGCACCGTGACTACGCTTGATCGTCGCAAGATCCGCCATGGAGAGTGATTTCACCTCGTAGGTATCGACGCCCGAGATCGTCATTCCGCCATAACTGAGCGACAAATTCGACGATGCCGGATAGATGACGATGTTAAAGCCGTAGGTATCGAGTTTCTCATCGACACCCTTTTGAAAGGAAAGCACGATAGTAAGGATTGCGACCAGTGCCGCAACGCCCACCGCAAGACCGGCCACGACGAGGGCCATCTTGCCTTTTCGCCTCGTTATATCTTTAAGTGCGATAGTATATACATGCATTCGTATCCACCTATAATCAAGCTTTTTAGGCCTATATCACATTGAGAGCTTCGGCCGGGTCGAGACGTGCCGCACTTAGCGCCGGGTAAAGGCTTGAAACCAACGCGATACATACCGCTGCCCCTATCGCCATGCCGGCAAACGCGGGGTTAAACTTAACCCCGACATCGATCCCGACCGCCAACGGGGCAACTGCGCTCGCGCCGAAGAATCCCGCCACGTACCCGAGCAGACCAGCCACAAGACCGGCGACACCCGATTCAAGCAGGATGATATAGAGGACATGGCTCCTTCGATACCCTATCGCCCGAAAAATGCCGATCTCCCTGCGACGCTCACGCACCGCGCTCAAGACGTTCGTAAAGACTATTAATACCGCCACTACGCCCATCATCGCTGAGAGCACGATGGAAAAGAGGGTAAACTGGCCGATGACCGCGTCTCTTGCCTCGGCGGCCTGTCGCACCGCCGATACTTTACCGCCTGGGATTTTCGTGCTGAGTTGGTCCACCATCATCGTAATCGGGCAGTTCTTACACCATGCGGAAACCTCGATGAGGCTGACCTCGCCCGGCTTATTCAATGCCCGCTGGGCTTGCTTAAGGTCGAGATAGATGAGGTCGTCCTCCTGCGTGCCGACCCTGCTGAGCACCCCGGCAACCTTAAATCGCTCTCCCTTGATGCTCAGATAATCGCCCGGCTTTGCCCCAAACTGCGACGCCGCCTTTCCACCGAGCAGCAGGTCCTTTTCACGTGTGGGACGCGCGCCCTGTTTTATCTCCCACCACTTTTTGATCTTAAGCTCATCCTTAAAGCGCACGCCCGCGATCATCACTTTCTGCCCATCGAGCTGGACGATGCCTAAAAGCTTCGGCGCGACCACATTGATATTAGCGCTGCTTTTAATAGTGCGGACTTTGCTCACGTCCCTATCGTTCAGGAGCGAGGAGCCGTACTGCACACCGCCGAGCGTGATCCCCGCGTAGGAGAGCGAGAGACTTTTCGCCTTCGGCACGACGACCATATTGGCGCCGTACTCGTCGATCTTGTTCTGCAGGTCGACCGACATGGCGGTGGAAATGCTGTAAAGGCTCACGACCGTCGCCACCCCAACCGCCAGGGCAACAATAAGCAGGATCACTTTTGATGGATGTTCTTTTATATTCTTCCATGTTATATGGTGAAGACTCATATCAAACCCCGAAAAATCTATAGAATAATACTAGTATAGAGCCACTGGTTACTATAGAGCCTCTAACTGGCCGTTCCTGAACGCAAGTTCTTTGACCGCCTTGCCGCCTTTTTTAATAGTGATCTGCTGGTGACAGCCAAAGTCCTTAACCTCAGCCGTCACGTTGGCATCCCCGGCCTTCTTTGCATACCAGGCGATCGCGGCGTTCTCGAGCTTTTTAACATCCAACTTGCCCGATGCATCATATACATCAAGGGCTGTTGCACTGGTAGCGCTTACACCGGTAGCGCTTGTGCTAGTAACCTGGCCTGTGCTAGACGAGCAGCAGCTCCCGGTGCCGCCGCATGCCCCATAACCGCCAGTGCTGGCACCCCCGGCTGCGCTATTGCTACCGCCAACCGTAGAAGCTACCGGTTGCCCGGATGCGTAGTAGCCACCCTGGCCCAACTCAGCGGTGCTTGGCGCCGCTAAGGACTTTATCACGATATTACCTACCAGGAACACCGCCACGATGGCGACCCAAAACACAACGTATTTTGCGATTTGGCGCTTTGAATCAACAGCGCCTTCTGAAGTCTCAGTCAAGACCTCTTCAACTTTTTCGTCCGTCACGAGATGCCTCCTTACTTCTCTTACCACCTACAACTTATTGTCCGCCAACCGGCCTATCAAGGGGTTGGGATGTCCACTTGGCTAAATCGGACTCGGCTATCTGGATTTTATCGCCGACCAGCTTATGCGGCATTTCGTCAAACGGGTACAGCTTGCACGCCCCGGAAAGGCCGACCTGGCTTTCCGGTTCCCTTTTTGTCGCACAAGAGCCGCAGGTAAGCATTCCGTCTACATCGTAATACTGCCGCTTGGCCTGGCATGGCGGGCACAAGCTTACGCCGGTGAACAACTTGCCCGATGGCTTTATATAGGCCATCATCGAGATGATCTGCTTATCGCTCGGCCTGGTGTACTCGAAATATACGATCCGGTTGCTTATGATATCACCCGCTGTGATGAGAATCTTGCCGCCTTGAATCTGCGGGGTTATGTCGGTCATATCGATTCTCTTGTCGAATTTGATGGGCTCGGTCAGCTTGACTTCCTCATAACCGCTCGGCAAATAGCGCCCGATATATTTCGCCTCCCGCGGATCTGCTTGCGCTACGGCCGGGGCGCTGCTTGAGCGCATATAGAAGCCGATACCGACCATCACAAGAATCGCAACTGCCGCTATCGCGACATATATGGATTTTGAAGGGCCTTTCGTATTCACAAACTGGTCTCTTTTGTTTTTCGGTGTCGTGGTTTTACTCATTTTCCTACCTCGCTTCAGCTATTTATTTTCACGTCGATCAACCTGCGATCAACGTATCACCGGTATCTCTTAGTATCGTCAGGCCTGTGGCTAGATTTACCGGCAGATTATTTTTTAAGGACCTCACGGGGTGTTAAACCCGCTCTATAACTACTACATACCATAGTAATTAACACCAAAAAATTTTACTTTTGAGCATGCGCGGGCGCATCGCTACAGCAACTATAATTATGCTTTGCGCACACGCCGCCCATCTTGCACTTTCCATAGGCGCCACCATCGAACGATGGCTGCGCATAAGCGAGCCCAACCACGCTTGCCAGAATCAATGCGCTGATAAGTGCGCCGGTGATTAACCTCAACACCGAGGTCTGTACCGTATCACCGGATTGCAACAGCCGGTGTATGCGGGTCTTGGCCGTGGCCTTGTTTGAGAAAAATGTAGCATATGCAGGAGATAATGCCTTTTTGCTAGAGACCGCCTTGGCGACGGAGACTATCGCACCCGCAAGCTCCACCGGATCGCCCGTCGCGCGAACCGCAAACTCATCGGCGGCAAACTCTTTTTCACTGACGAAGATCGCAAACAGCTGGTGGCTAATAGGAAGCGGCCACAAGAAATCCCTAATAAACAGCGCAAGAAAAATGGCCAGGTTGTCTCGACGTTTGATGTGACCCACTTCATGGGCAACAACCGCCGCAAGCTCGCTATCGTTGAGACTCTGGATGAGTCCGCTAGAAAGACAAATGGTGGGCTTTACTACGCCATAGGTAAAGGCCGAGATATCACTATCATCCGCAACCCGCACGCGCACATGTGTGGCATCCAGATTACCGAGGATAGCATCAAGCCGTGGGAATTCTTCGGCTGTATGAGAATAACGCCGCGCTACCTTACGTGCTGAAGCGACAACAAAGACCGCCTTTATCGCGGCGGCGATCAGCGCCGCTATAGCTACCGTCAACAGAATTTGCTGCGGGCTTCCTAAGATTTGAAAAATCGACGTGACGGCATTTGAGCACCCGGATCCCAACACGTTGCATGTCTCAGCAACCTGCTTCATCGCCACCCCACCGGCAAACCAATTATCGATGTTATAGGCAATTGCCGTGATGGCTCCGAGACCCAGCGCGATAAGCCCTATTAAGCTGACCCGTGCGTTTCGCGATGAAAAGTCCGCTTTACTCAAGACTGTTTCCTTTTTTCTTGAATGAGCCTCTCAAGCTCGTTGAGCGTTTCGTCATCCTCGGTCAGGCTATCGACAAAAAATGCCAGCGCTTGCCTACCAAAGTCGTCTTTCATTCCGCCTATCATCGAAGCGAGCATCGTCTGGCTGAACTCATCTTTGGTGATAGCCGCACTGTAAAGATAGTGCTTACCATCACGCTCTTTTTGAAGGATACCTTTATCCGACAAGCGGCTCATAACCGTCATGACGGTGGTGTAAGCAATCTCCCGGTTGCACCCGAGAAGCGCGTGGATTTCCCTCACGCTTACGATCTCACGCTCCCAGATAAGATCCATGATATCGGCCTCGAGGTCACCCAGTACTTTTCTACTTCCCGATTCACTTGGTCTGAAACTGCCTACCTTGAACTTCTTCACGATTAACCTCTAAAATAGATTACTATGCTTTGTAGTATATCTCTATTTCAGGGATTTGACAATAAAAATACTAGCATACTCTTTAACTAAACCGGACTTGTGGTAGAATAGACCAAGAATACTTATACCGGTAGGGGGTATATATGGAAACCAGTGCTAACGTATCAATGCTTATGGCCTTCTCAGCAGGCATAATATCGTTTATTTCACCATGTGTGCTACCGCTGATTCCAGGATACCTGTCATTTATCTCCGGAGTATCGGTGGATCAGCTCGGAGAAGCTTCTAGGCAATCACGCGTAAAGGTACTTATCGCAACCATCCTTTTTGTCATCGGTTTTGCAATCATCTTCGTGGCACTCGGTGCGTCTGCGGGCCTTGCGGGCTCCTGGCTTACCTCATACAAATCGATTATGACCAAGGTCGCGGGCATTGTAATCATAATATTTGCGCTCTTTACGATGGATATTATCAAAATCCCGCAGCTCTATGGAACGAAGCGATTCCAGACAAACAAGCGCAACTTCGGACTCTGGGGGGCGCTCCCGCTCGGAATGGCATTCGGTTTTGCCTGGACTCCCTGCGTGGGCCCGATCCTCGCGTCCATTTATATGGTCGCCGCAACCAGCCAAAACGTTAACCAGGCAACCATACTCTTAAGTATCTATGCTTTAGGTCTTGGTATTCCGTTCATAGCGACCGCGCTCTTCTTCAATACAGCTCTTGGAGCCTTTAAGTGGATTAAGAAAAACTACAGGGTGATCAATATTATCAGCGGCCTGCTGCTTCTTGCAATGGGTGTTCTCATCCTGAGCGGTAAACTGACCCTAATCAACGGCTTATTCCAGGGGCTTGGAAGTTAAAACTAAATAACCTGCTCATCTTACCACCGTTGGAAAAATTTCCTTGACAATTCCTAGGTGGTTCTCCTTATAATAGTAATGGCTTTGTTGCTATTGTTGCATTCGTCCTTACATTATTAACAAATGTTTATTTTTTTAACAAATCATTCATTAATCCGACATATTTTGCTAAAATAACAGCGAGCGATTAAATTTTGTATGCACGATGCAAGCATCTCTTATGTCTTAGAACATAAAGCGTTCTCATAAAAGCCGGTGTCTTAAACGCTAAAGTCGATTTGAAATTGGTCGATGAGTGTCTATAACGCAGGGCAGGATACTAAAATCAGGATGGTTAACTAAGCGATGGACCCAAGAAAAAAACGGTTTCTAGTATATCAAATTAGCGCGCTGGCAGTTTTCGTAATCGCATTCATGGTTGCGGGGAATGCAATGGTTAACCGCTATCAGACCTGCAATATGTGCCACGAGATGAACAACGACGTTAAGGCATGGCAGGGTTCATCACACGAGAAGATCGCCTGTACGAGTTGTCACCACAAAGCTACAGGCTATTACGGCTTCATCCTCGGAATCCCGGAAAAAATCACCGATGGCTTCGCCCATGTAACCGGCTCGTATTCGACGCCGATCAGGGCGGAACAACATATAGATAGTAGCGTATGCCAGCGTTGCCATGTAAGCTGGCGTAATGTTTCCCCATCGGGCGACTTGCTCGTTCCGCACAACTTACACTTCCAGAAGAAGAAAATACCGTGCGTGCGGTGCCACTTTGCCGTTGTCCATGGCGCACAGATGGAAGGAAAATTCATACGCAGACCGCCTATGGAATTATGCTTGACCTGCCACGGCGGCGGCGCCAAGACGGCGGCAACATACTATGCGCCGACCTTAACGTGTAAAAACTGTCATACTGAAAAAGCCGTCCCGGATAGCCATAGAACCCCGAAATGGTTCGAGATTCACAGTACGGTAGCAAGGGACGCAGCTCATCCCGATCATAATTGCAAGAAATGTCATGGCTGGACGCCTTACTTCTGCAGTAAGTGTCACCAAAGCAAACGTCCTTCAACCCACTATGGCGCCGATAAGTGGCGCACGTACCATAGCATTCGCGCCAAGGTTGACAAGAGCGGTTGCCTGGTGTGTCATAATGCAGAGACGTTCTGTTACCGGTGTCACGATCCATTTAAAGACTAGGAAGGGTAGAATAGACCGTGAACTCATTGCTGGAAAAAGTGCGCAATTACTATCAAAACAACCCTAAAAGGGTCAGATTGGCGCTCATCGCGTTAGTCGCGGTTAGCATATTTAGCTACGCTGCGCTTGAGTTCACTTCTCAACCCGGTTTCTGCTATAACTGCCACGAGATGCACCCGGCCTGGAATAACTGGAAGAATTCGGTTCACGCAGAGGTAACGTGCAATTCGTGTCACATAAAACCAGGTTTTTTCAACCTCGTGTTTCACAAGATGGCGTCGTATAAAGAAATCATCGCGCACTTCAGCGAGCAGAATAAACCCAATCCACCGAAAATCCGTGCCAGCGAGCTTGAGCCGGAAAACGAGGCGTGCGGGCAGTGCCATTCGATGAACAGGCTGTTCTCGTTCTCGGGCGACCTTAAAGTACCGCACGAGTTGCATATTAAGAAGGGGCTTACCTGTCCGACCTGCCACTCACGGGTCGTCCATGGCGATCCCGACCAGAGGAAGCCGAAGATGGAGGTCTGCCTGACGTGCCATGACGGCAAGAAAGCTCCTGATAAATGCGGTACGTGCCACACCAAAAAAGCGGTTCCGGAAAGCCACAAGAAAGCCAACTGGTTCCAGGTACACGGTCAGATGTCAAAAGTCATCAACTGCGGCAAATGCCACAACTGGAGACCTGACTGGTGTATGCAGTGCCACAAGAAAAAACCACAATCCCATTTGACCATGTGGAGAAGCAATCATGGCCAGCACGCCAAGGCCGATCGCAAGGGCTGTAACGCGTGCCATAAGACAGAGTTCTGCTTACGGTGCCACGGTATCCAGCCATAGCATACGAAGCGGCTTTCTGCTAAGCCCCTGTGTCAGTTTAATCCGATTGCTAGAGGAATACGCCCTCTCCTGTCTATACCCATTGGCACGTCCCTATTGTAAGAAGCGCTTCCGCGTTATATGATTTTGCTGAGGTGCTAACGATGGATTGCAAACAAGCCCGGTTTTTGCTTTCGTATTATCACGATAAGAAGCTCAACAAGCAGCAAAGCAAAGAGGTTACTGAGCACCTCAAAGCATGCCCGGCTTGCGCGCAGGCATATGCCACACTCCAAGAACTCCCCGAGCTTATTCGAAGCATCCCCGTCGGAAGGCTGCCGCGTAGGCTCAGGCGCAGAATCAGAATAAGAAGTGTTGCGGCATTGAAGGGACGCGAGGACCTGATAGCCGCAGAGATCGAACCCGATGCAGAACTTCGCCGTTTTTCGGCGGTGATCAGATATGCGGCCATAGCTGTAATCGTTATGGCCATCGCCGCCGTTCCCCTCTCGTTAACGCACGGTCCGGGGTTCTCTTCAATCCAAGGCATCCTTTCACCGCAAGATACCACCGTTTCCAGCGTAAACGACCTGGATTCTGGGGCTGGGACACAAAAAGACGGCTCACTTAAGCCTAAACCGCTTGACTCGCTGGACCAACCCGAATTATCGCTTTCGACAACGCAATACGATGCTACTACCGCTGAAAAGGCGGCAACAAGAATCAGTATCGTGAAGTTCGCACATCAATACAGGGTTATCGAGGCCCGGGCGTACCAGCAAAAACTCGTATCATCAATGGCAGATCGGGTGAATGAGGCTGGCAAGCAACCGGGGTCGTTTACCGCAAGCGTCAAGCTCGCGCTTCGCTTGCTGGGCAAGCCGTCACTTCCCTCATATGCTGAAGAGGTGCTTAAAGATGATAAGAAGCTCTGGGTCATCGTCCTTAACTGGGATAACGGAACTCAAGATGCACCACTCTCGCAAGTAACGGTCTTCACGATCGATCCTTCGACTCCAAAAATAATCGATTGCTGGCCACGTGCGCCACAAAACGCCGAAATGGGGAGCCCGCCCGTAAACCCGCACGGGTCGCTCTACTGCGTAACCTGTCACTCGAATTTTAACAACGACAGCCCTTCATTTCAGCCATCTCAGTGGAAAGCCAAGGCCCGAGAATCATGCGTTAACTGCCACGACCATAAAGCACAGGCTGATGTATATGCTCAAAGTGTACACGGCCGGGCGGCAGCCTCTGCAGACAAAGGCAAAAGCGACACATTTGCGCCGGATTGCGTTGATTGTCATGGAGGCCATATCACGTCGGCGTCGAATGACACCGCTCGAATGCGCGTCGCAATGCGCCTTCAAGTACAAGAAACCTGCGGTAGCTGTCATAAAGATTATTGGGAACCGTACAACGACTACTATCACGGAAAGGCTTTTATCTTTAACACGGCAAATGTGCCGGCCTGCTGGGATTGCCACGGCTATCACGATATCCAGCGCTCCAGTAACCCAGTGTCGCACGTGGCAAGAGCAAACCTTCCCATGACATGCGCGAAGTGTCATTCGACAACCGACCTTACATTTATTCAATATGGAAGGCCCGTTCATTCCGATAGGGGCGAATCTGTTACAGACATGTTCTGGCGCTATCTAAACAGTAGGCTTTACGATTTACAAGGCAAGCGGCGGCCTTAACTCTCATGCGCCGAGGCTTGCTCTCGAAGGAGGATAAACGAGCAATGGACTGCAAAAGAGCACTACTATTTCTCCCTGCATATTATGATAAAGACCTGGACCGGTCCGATAGGGTGGAACTTGAGGCCCACCTCGACTCGTGTGCGGGTTGCTCAACCGAGTCCAAGAAGATCGAGAAACTGGCAGATGCCCTCAAGGCAACCTATGGCATTGGATTGCCACTCTCGCTTGCCGGTAAATTTCGCTCGTTTATCCGTCGCTCGCGACCACGGTACTTAGTCAATAAATTCTTGTTGTTTTTTGTCGTCCAGCGACGGGAAATAATCAGTTTTACATCCGAGACCGCGTTTCTAAGCGGGCTTGTGCTGATGACCATCGGCGTCGTAACGATGTATTCATGGTGGGTTTCTAGACCCGCGATTGACCCTTCCCCGACCGAAACTGTAAGTACGGTCCCCTTAATGCCAAAACCGGCGAAAAGTAAAGCCGTAGAGCCAGGCGCAGAAAAGTTCACGAAATCGGAGAGCTATGTAAGTTCGAAGAAGGCCCTCCCGCAGGTCGTGATATCAAATAAACGATATGACCGTGATGATATCGGCGACATCATGTTGAACGAGGTAATCCTTGACCATAGCTCCGAATACTCGATAGCTCAAGCAACCCCGCTTCAGGACCGGTTGGTAATGCAGGTCGCCGATAAAGCCCGGCTTCTCGGCGAGGATGGAGCGTGCGCCCAGCGCTGTGTCAACACCGCGCTTGCGATACTGAATAAACCGGCCTTGCCCGCATATATCGAGAAGGCGCGATTTAGAGACAAACCCGTATGGCTTGTCGTTCTTATCTGGAATACCGGTAACCCCTCAGAGCGGCTCTCAAAAGCCTCGGTATTCGCAATCGATGCAGCTAAGAATTCGATTGTGTATACGGAGTAAGCACGCCGTATTTCCTACAATTTGGCAACCTGCCTTGTACCTATAGCGATCCTTTTAAATACTATGGTATTTTCTTGACAATCTTATTGTCAGTAGCATGGTATTGTTACATAATTGATTTGAAGCATTCGTTGCATGCAGGGCTGTCTGGAAGAAATGGGGCACCGATGTCAGAAACGCCTGAACAACCTCAAGTAGAGCCGATAGCACCGGAATCCGCACCAA
>NZ_JBTSLF010000011.1:0-29513 GCF_054640775.1 Candidatus Aquicultor sp.
ACCAGGCTATTCACTGTATGCAGAAGCCCCATATGAACTGGTCAGCCAGATGCGCGCCTCGATTATCGTCCTTGGGCCGCTTCTTGCGAGACTCGGCAGGGCGAGGGTTGCCATGCCGGGGGGCTGCAACATCGGTTCGCGCAAGATCGACATGCACATTCGCGGCCTCGAGCTGCTGGGCGCACGATTTGAGGTCGGCCAAGGTTTCATCGAAGCGATCTCAGAAAAGCTGGTGGGCAGCAAAATCGTGCTCGATTATCCAAGCGTTGGCGCTACCGAAAATCTGCTTATGGCGGCGACACTTGCGGAGGGCGTGACCACCATCGAAAACGTAGCGCGCGAGCCTGAAATCGTCGACCTCGCTAACTTCTTAAGCAGTATGGGCGCACATATCGAAGGGGCGGGCACCCCGACCATGCGTATCGAGGGCGCCGACAAACTCCATGGCGTCGAATATCGCGTCGTTCCTGACAGAATCGAGGCCGGCACGTTGCTCGTAGCGGCCGCCATCACCAACGGCGATATCACGGTCGAAGACGCCATCCCCGAGCACCTCGAGATGGTCATCAGCAAGCTTAGGAATATAGGGGCGGAGGTCATCGTTTCTGGCGCGGGGGTACGGGTTGCCGGTTGCAAGTGCATCAACCCAACCGATATCGCGACCCTGCCGCACCCCGGTTTTCCAACGGATATGCAAACCCAGTTCATGGCGCTTCTCGCCATGGCTAACGGTACCAGCATCATCACTGAGAATATCTTTGAAAACCGGTTCATGTTTGTTCACGAACTCAACCGGATGGGAAGCGACGTTCAAACCGAAGGCCGCCATGCGATCATAAACGGTGTGTCTAAGCTTACCGGGTCCCCGGTTAAAGCCCCCGACTTACGGGGTGGCGCCGCTCTGGTTATCGCCGGACTTGCCGCAGAAGGCGTCACCGAAATCTCCGACATCTACCACATCGACCGCGGTTATCATGACTTCGAACACAAACTCCAAGAGCTGGGCGCCAAGATCGAGCGCGTTGCAGAAGGAGAACACTCCAATATCCTTAAGGTGGCGAAGTAACTCTCTTAAGCCGCTTAAGTTTCTAAAATCAACATCCGACTAGAAATTGAATCCCTAATTAAAACTCACTTTCATCTTCGTGAGGTCGACCAGCTCAAACCATGTCTGTCCACGGTTCAATTTCATCTCGATGCCGGCCGCGTCATAGTAGTGGGTAATATCGGTGGTCGTTTCGCGTCTCCAGGTAACCGGCGTCATTTTCCCATCCTGGAAGACGATGCCCTGACCGGTCCCGATCAGGTTGACCTGCATCCTGCCCTTGGGGTCGTTTGCGATATTTGAGATGGGCGCATACTGTACAACGACGTTCTTTGGCGAAATCTGCTGGTTGTTATCGGGGTCGATATGAGGTTTGCCCGCCATAGAGCGCTTGTAAGTGTTGGTCTGCCGGTCGTATTCATAGCGCACGAGAAATAACGGCTTGGAAAAGTC
Source organism: Candidatus Aquicultor sp. (assembly GCF_054640775.1). Lineage (NCBI taxonomy): Bacteria > Bacillati > Actinomycetota > Candidatus Aquicultoria > Candidatus Aquicultorales > Candidatus Aquicultoraceae > Candidatus Aquicultor > Candidatus Aquicultor sp. The sequence goes on from NZ_JBTSLF010000011.1 coordinate 1,499, forward strand.
GATTACCACGGTTTCGGTTGCGGGGCGCATCTCAAGCGGCTCGTCGTCCTTAAAATTCATCTTCTGGAAAAAGACCTGCTGGCTGTAGCCATGCGCTTGTGTCCCCTTACGTAGGAGATCGGTTGAGGTGTACAGATTATGCGGGGCGTGGCGCGTCTTTAGGCGCCAGTAGTAGTCGCCGTTAGAATACTGATCCAAGTCGGCCAGGCCCAGGTTTTTAATAACATCGTAAATCGTAGCGGGCCCGCCGCAGTGCGAATAGACGGCATCGTATTGCTTGGCCAAATCGGCGAAATACTCCCGCGCGCTTCTCACGGGGCCGATATTGCCGACATCGTTATGCAAAAAGATGGCCATAAACCTGGTGATCCCGCCCTCGGCCACCGTTTCATAGACAACACACGTCTTGCTTAATCCCGACTGCGGCCGTGCATCCGGATGGTTTTCGATCATGACTGCAAGCGGGCGCCGAAGACTCTGTTGCGCGCCCGTGGCCTCTCCATCAAGCGGACAGGTGAATTCGGGAACGACTGTCGATGTGGCCTCGGTAATCGTAGTGTCGGTCGTGCTATCAACGGTGGCGTTCGACTCGATAGTCTCTGGTTGGGGAAATATATTGGGCCAAAAAACGGCCACTGCGGCACCCGTCATGAACAATAATGAAATGATTGTTATAATAATATAGTGAATTCTCTTCATTATAGAAAGCGACCCTCGATTAACATAAGGATATATGTGCCCATCTTAGGAATTAGGTATAAGGCACTTTAGTAGCATAATTCAGCAGGGGATTTCAGTCAAGCTTATGGTGTAGTAACGCGGTTGGCGTTTGATTAAACTTCGGAAAAACGCTACTATCAAAAGATGAATGTTTCGCCAGATATCACGATGCGACATCCTTAAAGGGTGTCGAATTACGTTCCGAGGAAATGTACGATACGGAGGATATGACGGTGCTTGAGATAGACGAGATACAAAAGATTATTCCTCATCGCTACCCGTTCTTGTTGATCGACCGGATAACCGAATTTGAGCCTGGGATAAGAGCAAAGGGACTTAAAAACGTCACGATAAACGAGCCGTTTTTTATGGGCCATTTCCCCGACTATCCCGTGATGCCGGGTGTTTTGATCGTTGAAGCCCTTGCGCAGGTCGGCGCTGTGTCGATGTTGAGCCTTGAGAAAAACAAAGGAAAGATCGCTTTCTTTGGGGCCATCGACGGCTTCCGGTTTAGAAGGCAGGTCGTTCCCGGTGATCAGCTGGTTCTTGAAGTCGAAATAACGAAAGTAAAGGGCCCTATCGGTAAGGGAAAGGCCGTTGCCACGGTTAACGGCGATATCGTTGCCGAAGGGGAATTAACGTTTGCGGTAAAATAAAACCGGTAAAAGGGGTACATAGGGAAACGTGGAGATGATTGTAAATGTCCTTGGCGGATAAGATTAACGCGAAGACCGCCCATGTCGGGATTATCGGCATGGGGTATGTGGGCCTTCCCCTGGCGGTTGCCATGGCGGAAGCCGGCCTTAAGGTGACGGGCATCGACCTTGATAAAGAAAAAGTCGCCATGATCAACAAGAGTGAGAGCTATATCCCCGATGTCGATCAAATTGCGATAAAAAAACTCGTTGACGCGGGGCTGTTCGATGCGACAACGGATTTCTCGATTCTTGCACAGATGGATGTTGTCAGCATCTGCGTGCCAACCCCGCTCAGTGAGATGCACGAGCCCGACATATCCTATGTGCGCGCCGCGGCAGGCGAAATCGCCAAGTACTTAAAGGAAGACCAGTTGGTAATCCTCGAGAGTACGACGTACCCGGGCACTACCGAAGAGGTGGTCCTTCCGATGCTCGAAGAGAGCGGCCTTACCGTTGGCAAGGGATTTTACCTGGCATTCTCGCCGGAGCGGGTCGATCCAGGGAACAAAACCTACGGTATCGGCAACACGCCGAAAGTCGTCGGTGGGGTGACCGAGGGGTGCACCGAGCACGCCAGGTCCTTTTACTCGCAGTTCGTAAAAATGGTCGTACCGGTTTCTTCGACAAAAGCCGCCGAGATGACCAAGCTTTTAGAAAATATCTTCCGGTGCGTAAATATAGCATTGGTAAATGAGCTGATGCTCTTATGCGACCGCATGGACATAAATATCTGGGAAGTAATAGAGGCGGCATCATCAAAGCCGTTTGGGTATATGCCGTTTTTACCGGGGCCGGGTCTTGGTGGGCACTGCATACCGATCGACCCGTTTTATCTCTCATGGAAGGCACGCCAGTATGATTTTCACACCGAGTTTATAGAGCTTGCCGGAAAGACAAACGAAAGCATCCCATATTATGTGGTATCAAAGGTAGGCGAGGCGCTTAACGAGCACGAGAAAAGTATCAAGGGCTCGAATGTTCTTGTCCTCGGCCTTGCATATAAGAAAGACATCGGCGACACCAGGGAATCCCCGGCGCTTAAAGTAATATCACTTCTCGAGAAGCATGGGGCGCACATCCTTTACCACGATTCGTACGTCGATCAGCAGATCATCGACACGAAGACATATACATCGGTTGAGCTTACCCCGGATATCGTCACTAAGAGCGATTGCGTGCTTATCGTGACGGACCACACTGGAGTCGATTACACCATGGTGGCCGACAACGCGAACCTGATCGTCGACACCAGAAACAAACTTAAGAATTGTATGGGAAGTCATATCGTAAGAATATAATAGGGGGATCCATTGGTTAACGTTGGAGTTATCGGATACGGTTATTGGGGGCCGAATCTGGTCCGCAATTATGAGCAAATGCCTGAGAGCAACCTAGTTGCGTGCTGTGATTTAAATCCCGACAACCTGAAAAAAGTAAAGGCGCTTTATCCCAAGGTAGAAGTAACGCAGCAGATCGACGACCTTTTAAATAACCCGTCAATCGATGCGGTTGTTATTGCAAGCTCGGCGGTTACCCACTATGACCTTGCGAAGAAGGCGTTGCTCGCCGGAAAGCACGTGATGGTCGAAAAGCCGCTCACGCTGAACAGTGAAACATCGAGAGAACTCATCGATATCGCCGATAAGGCGGGCTGCATCCTGATGGTGGGGCACCTGCTCGAATATCACACGGCGGTCGACTATGTAAGGGGTTTGGTCGAAGCAGGAGAGCTGGGGGATATCCAGTATCTCTACACCCAGAGGCTTAACCTCGGGCAAGTCCGCACGGACGAAAACGCACTCTGGAGCCTGGCCCCGCATGATATCTCGATCATCTTTTACCTTCTCGGAGGAAAGGAGCCGGCCGAGGTCTCGGCTCGCGGACAGTCGTACATCACCGAAGGGATCGAGGATGTCGTGTTCTGCTCGATCTCGTTTAAAGACAATACCATGGCCCATATCCACGTAAGCTGGCTCGATCCCCATAAGATCCGCAAGCTCACCGTCGTCGGCAACAAGAAGATGGCGGTGTTTGATGATATGGAAAGCTCGGAGAAGATACGAATCTACGATAAAGGGGTCGGGGCAAATCCCGATTACCGCACGTACGGAGAGGATCTCACATTGCGCTTTGGCGATATCACCATCCCGAGCGTTAAGATGAAAGAGCCGCTGAGGGCCGAATGCGAGCATTTCATTCAGTCGATTCAGACCGGACAGCGCCCGCGAAGCGACGGCTACAACGGGTTGCGTGTTGTAAAAGTGCTCGAGGCCGCGCAGAAATCTCTTAAAAGCGGCGGCAAACCCGTGACGATAGCGGAGGGCTAGGAGTGGCGGCATTTATCGATAGCACCGCCCGTATAGCGCGCGATGTACAAATCGGCCACAACACTATCATCATGGCCGGGGTTGAGCTTGCCGAAGGCGTTGAGATCGGCCACAACGCGGTTATCCACGAAGGTGCGAAACTCGGGAAAGATACCGTCGTAGGCGATTGCGCCGTTGTCGGCAAGCAGCCGAGGCCGCCAAAGACGAGCACGCTATCCTACAGCGAACCCTTTAAGCCGCTTCAGGTGGGCGAGGGGTGCACCATTGGCTCGGGCGCGGTGCTTTACGCGGGCTCGACTATTGGCGACAATACCATGGTGGCGGACCTGGCATCCGTCAGAGAAAATTGTACTATCGGAAACTACTCGCTGGTCGGCAGGGGAGTCTGCGTTGAAAACGGCGTGACTATCGGTGATTACACCAAGGTGCAGTCGAACGCGTACATCACGGCCTACACGACGCTTGAGGACCGCGTGTTTATCGCCCCGTGCGTTACGACGACGAACGACAATTTCATGGGCCGCACCGAAGAGCGGTTCAAGTATATAAAAGGCGCTCATGTAAAGAGGGGCGCGCGGGTGGGTGGCAACGCAATCCTGCTTCCCGGGATCACGATAGGCGAGGAAGCTTTTATCGCCGCCGGCTCCGTAGTCACCCGAGACGTCCCCGCCGGGAAACTCGTTATGGGAGTACCCGCAAAAATAACCCGGAGTGTTCCTGAAGAGGAATTGTTGAAGGAATAATAAAGAGGGGGTACACGTGGGAATTCCACTTTTAGACGTAAAGGCGCAATACAACTCGATAAGAGATGAGATAGAGTCCGCGGCACTAGAGGTATTGAGGGGCGGTCACTATATTCTCGGTCCCAAGGTCGAGGAATTTGAAAAAACCATGGCAGCATGTTGCGGCGTCAAATATGCCGTAGGCGTGGCGAATGGAACCGATGCGCTGGTACTCTCGCTCGACGCGGTGGGTGTGGGTCCGGGGGATGAGGTTATAACAAGCCCGTTTACTTTTTACGCAAGCGCCGAATCGATCTCACGGCTGGGCGCAACCCCGGTGTTTGTGGATATCGATCCAACAACATATAACCTGGTCGCCGAGCAGATCGAGGCAAAGATCACCCCGCGCACCAAAGCGATTATCCCGGTACACATCTTCGGCCAACCGGCCGAGATGGATACGATCAACGCTATTGCAGCAAAGCATGGCCTCAAAGTCATCGAGGATGCCTGCCAGGCCATCGGCGCAGCATATCGCGGCAGACAGGTGGGCTCGCTCGGCGACGCCGCATGCTTTAGCTTTTTCCCGAGCAAGAATCTCGGAGGAGTGGGTGATGGCGGTATCGTCGTTACCGATGATGAGGAGCTGGCGGGACGGGTGCGTGCCCTCAGGCAGCACGGCAGCTTAAAGAAGTATTATCACAGCTTTGTCGGCTATAACAGCCGCCTAGATACGCTGCAAGCCGCTATCCTTTCGGTAAAAGTAAAATATATCGATGCGTGGAACGATGCGCGTAGGCAAAAAGCACAGTACTACAACGAGCTGTTTGCCGGCACGAATGTCGTAACACCGGTGGCGCTCGACGACGTGCGACATGTCTACCACCTCTACATCGTCAGGGTACCGAACAGGGCGGATGTCGAAGCCGCGCTCAAAGCAGAGGGGATAGGGCACGGCGTTTACTATCCGGTGCCGCTTCACCTGCAAGATGTTTATAAAGACCTTGGCTACCATGTCGGCGATCTTCCCGTAAGCGAGGCCGCATCACACGAGACGCTGGCGATCCCGCTCTATCCCGAACTAAAAGAGGAAGACATGCGAACTATAGCCGGCCTGGTAAAACAGGCGGTTTCAGAGTGAAAATAGTAACGATCGTCGGGGCAAGGCCGCAGTTCATCAAAAGCCTGCCCGTATCGAATGAGCTGAGAAAATCGAACCGCGAGATCCTGGTCCACACGGGTCAGCACTACGACCGCAACATGTCGGATATCTTCTTTGACGAGATGGGTATCCCCAAACCTGATTACAATCTTGGTGTCGGCTCCGGAGGCCAAGGCGAGCAAACCGCCCAGATGTTAAGTAAGATAGAAGCGGTTTTACTGGACGAACAACCGGATGCCGTTTTGATTTACGGGGATACGAACTCAACACTTGCGGGCGCCCTAGCCGCGGCAAAGCTTCATATCCCGGTTGCCCATGTCGAGGCCGGACTGCGCTCGTTCGATAAGAAGATGCCCGAAGAGGTAAACAGAATAATCGCCGATCACGTGTCGGATATTCTGTTCTGCCCAACCCAGACCGCCGTTGATAACCTTAAAAACGAGGGGATTACCAAGGGCGTCGAACTGGTCGGGGATGTGATGTACGATGCAGCGCTGCACTTCGGCAAGCTTGCCGAGGAAAAGTCGCGCATTCTCGAAGAACTCGGTCTCACGCCCAAAGAATATCTGCTGGCGACCATCCATCGCTCGGCAAACACCGACGATATCGATAACCTCAAGGCGCTCCTTGAAGCCTTTGCGGAATCCGACAAGGTTATCGTGTTCCCGGTTCATCCGAGGACACGAAAGGTCCTGGCAACCACCGGACTTGATAGCTTAGTAAAAGGATCAAAGGTACGGTTTGTAGACCCGGTGGGATACATCGACTTTCTGAAGCTCGAGAACAACGCCGCGAAAATCCTTACCGACTCCGGCGGCGTGCAGAAGGAGGCCTTCTTTGCGGCGGTTCCCTGCATTACGTTACGCGATACCACCGAATGGGTAGAGACGGTTCAGAGCGGATGGAATATTCTCGTGCATGTCGACAAAGACCTTCTCTTGAAGCAGATCGCCGAGTTTAACCCGGTTGGAGAGCCCGCCAAGCTTTTTGGTGACGGAAAAGCCTCTTTTTATATAGCACAACGGTTAACATCTGCGTAAAGCAGCGATATAATAGTAGAGTCCCATGGGCCGTTTGTTTCTATTTTGAGCACTATTTCAAGCTAAGACCGCGTTGTCATGCGCGGTAAAAGAGGACGAGTTAATTGAGCACATCTAGTTCTACATCCAGTTCCACACATAGTTCAAAACCTAAACGGGGAACTAAAACTGACGATAAAAAGCTCCGCATCTGGATCGATATAACCAACACACCGCACGTTCTTATTTTCCGACCCCTCATTAAAGCACTGGAAGAGCAGGGTCACGAGGTGTTTGTGACCGCCAGGGAGTTTGCGCAAACAAGTCAGCTGCTAAGCCGCTTCGGGATAAAGCATACCTTAATAGGCAAGCACCAGGGGAAAGAGATCTATCGCAAAATTTACGGGCTCGTCAATCGTACCAGCCGGCTCATGGCGTATGCGGCGGGTAAGAAGTTTAACCTTGCCGTAAGCCACGGATCAAACGATTGTGCGGTGGCCTCGTTTTTTCTTCGTATCCCGCACGTGACCATGTTCGACTACGAGTTTGCCAAGGCCATGCATAACATCAACCTTCGCGTTTCGACCAAGGTCCTCATACCCGACCTCATCCCGTCGGAGCCGCTTTATGAATACGGCGGCACCGACGCGAAAATCGATAAATACCCCGGCCTAAAAGAGGAGTATTACCTGGCCGACTTTGAGCCGGATGAGACAGTCGTAAAAGAAATCGGCCTGGATATCGATAAGATCGTCGTCGTTATGCGCACGCCGCCGGATGTGGCGCTTTATCACCGGTTCCATAACCCGATTTTCATGGATGTTTTGCGCAAGCTCGCCGCACGGGACGATGTTGAGGTAGTGCTCTTGCCGCGAACTCCCGAACAGCGCAAAGAAGTTCTCGGTATGGGCTTTACAAACGTATTTATTCCGGAGAGGGCGGTCGACGCGCAAAGCCTTATCTACTACTCCGATCTAGTGATCAGCGCCGGCGGCACCATGAATCGTGAGGCCGTGGCGCTTAATACCCCCGTCTACACACTTTTCTCCGGGAAAATGGGCGCGATAGACACCCATCTGATCGCTGAGGGCAGGATGAAAAAACTCACCGACCCCGAGCAAATCGACATAAAAAAGAAGGACGCCTACAGCCAAGGCCAAACCCGCGACATTAATGTGCTGTTGAACAAGATGAAAGAGATAGCGCGTTAAGAGCAGCGAGTAGCGAAGAGCGATTAGCGATTGGGTGTGGGTCGAGAAAGCGGACGCGAAGAAGAGATTCCGCTAGATGCAATTTTTTGGGACCGATAGTCAGCTTTTTTTGTTTATGCTAAGCTTAAGCCTTAAGTTATCTTTTGAGCTGATTCAGGGGAGGAAGCAGTATTCATGGCAATAATCGATGAAAAAGGGCGGGTATTCGGGCGCATAAACCTGATTGACTTCACGCTCATACTTGGTGTATTTGTGGTTGCAGCGATGGCATATGTCATCATGGCGAAATCAGGCAAAGTGGCGACCATCCCCGAGGACAGAACCGTCGACTACACCGTAATCGTAAAAGCGATCCGCCCGGATGTCGCAAGCTTTTTAAAGCCCGGCGATCTTGTTAAAAAACAGGTAACTCAGGGCCCTATCGGCACCATTAAGAAAGTAGAGCTTAAGCCCGCCCAGGAAGTAATCGATACTGCAGACGGTCGCATGATACTGGCCACCTCACCGATTGAAAAAGACGCCTACGTAACGATAGAGACCAAGGGACGTGCCGGCACCGATATCATCGCTACCGGCAACGAAGTACTGCGCGTTGGAGACAGGTTCAACATGATCACCAAGTGGTTCCTCGGTGATGCGGTTATTATCGATATGTCCGTCAAAGGCGACCAGTAATACCACCGTTCTTCGATAAAGAGAGGTTACCTTGTCAGAACTGGTCGCATCCAGAAAAACATCCATACCCGCATATGCAACAGTTATTATCCTGGGGAGTGCGGTCGGTGCCGCCGGTGTACTTCTCAGCACCAACCAATTTATCGCGCTCCTGGCGGGGTTACTCCTTATGGCCATAGCGTTGGCTAAAACCGAGTTTGCGATTGCATTGCTCGTAGCCGTGGCCCCGTTGACCAACCTTAAGGTAGATCTGGGGCCTATCCCGCTCGATGCGGTCACTATCTGTACTGCCATCGTCATCTTCTCCTACGCCATCAATAACCTTGGTAAAAAAGAGAAACGCATCTCATCACCATTTTCCTGGGCGTTTATCGCGTTTCTGCTCTTTGGGGCGGTTTCAGCGGTCGTGGCGCCATCGATTGTCGACTCGGTCTCGGTCCTGACCCGTTTTATGGGATACTTCCTGCTGGTGTATATCATCGGGAACTCCATCAAATCGAAAGAAATGCTGACCCGGATACTCGTCATCATGGTCGTAGCAGGAGCGGTCACCGCGCTTTTTGGGATCTACCAGTACCTTTACGAGCCCCAGATGGCCAAAATCGGGCTCTACGACCTCGATCAGGAGGTTGCGGCCAGAGTCGGCTCGACATTCGAGAACCCCAACTTCTATGCCGAATATCTCGTGCTGTTGATACCGATCGGCCTTGCGCTCGTGCTTGGCTCGCGGGGACTTTTCCGGCGGTTTATGATGGGAGGGGCCACGCTCTTGATGTTTGCGGGCTTGATCCTTACCTATACAAGGGGGAGCTGGCTTGCCACCGGCATCGGCGTCATTCTCATGTCGCTCTTAACCGAAGCCTGGCTTTTCTGGGCTTGGGCGGGCTTGTTTGCGGTTGCATTTGTCGCCGCGCCGGGTGTGGCAAGCCGCCTTGAGAGCATCTCGGATGTTACCGGCGGCACCGCCGGCTTCAGGATGAAACTCTGGCGTATTGCTAGCGGTATCATCCAAGAACATCCGCTGCTGGGCATCGGCATCGGTAACTATTATAACGTCTTTACCGAGTATATCTTCAGGCATCCCGAGCTAAGCGTTGGCTGGGTTATCTACGGCGCACATAATTCGTATCTGACGATCTGGGCCGAAACAGGCATCTTCGGTATCCTTTCCTTTATCGCCATCATTCTGATCTCTGTAAAATACGGGCTCTACCTGTCGCAGGCCAAAGCCAAAGATAAATATCTTTCCTGGATAAACTCAGCGATTTTCGCCGGGGTCGTCGGATTCTCGATCAATAGCCTGACAAGTAACAGCTTTCACCATCCGCAGGGAGCCGTGTTTTTCTGGATAATGCTTGGGCTTCAAGTTGCGATAAACGGGCTCGAACCCGAATCGTCGAAAGCGGGAACCACACCGGCTGTTGCCGGGAGTTTGATTTTACGACCATTCAGGGTCTCGCTTGCCATGTTAAAAGCCGCGTACCTAATCCATCCCGTACACAAAGTCCTTGCCAGGTGGGGGAGTGCCTGGAAGAAGAGCGGTCTCGTTACCTGGCTTTATAAAAAGCCTGCCGCACCGGCGTTTATCAGAGAAAGCCGCAGTTTCAAGCCGGTTCTCGGCTTCTTTGAGAAATCGCGTGTATGGTTCGAGAATTCCTGGTTGTTCAGCATGCTTCGGGATGTCGGGGAGCAGCCGTTTATCACAGCAACGCTCTTTATTACAGTAACAGTGCTTGTTCGCTTTCTGGCTGCGGCGGTGGTCCACTAATGAAGCGGGCGCACACTACCCGCCGTCTGAACATCTTTTCACCCGAAATCTTTCTGCCGGCGTTTGTAGCCGCTTTCTACCTTGCCGGGCTGGTCCTGGTGCAGTTTTCATTGCGCGCGCTGCTTGTGGTCGCAACCGGTATTGCCATCTACTTGGCCGTTACTATGCTAACGGGGCGTTTTATCGATGCCAGGGGTTCGGACATGCCATCTGAAAAGGGGTTTCTTCCCGAAGGATATTTCGAGCGACTTTTGCTCTCGCTCCTCATTGTGTTCTTAGTGGATTTAGTGCTTAAGGGCGCACTCCCGATCACCATCAGGGCGCCTCTTTACCTGGTGCTTATCTCGGGAGTTTTTCTATTACTCAGTCGCGTCGGCTCAAAGCTCACCGGGCTTCATTACTTGGCCCTGGGCTTGGTCATGATCCTCGTCTATGTCGTGCCCGCGTTTGCACGCTATGGGCTCTACGGCGCATATCTCAACCGCACGGGTGGTCTCATGCCCGCATTTTTGGTCGGGATGGGGACGATAACTACCATCTACGGCTTGTTGAAGATAGCCTCCGGGCTTACGAAAACCCGGCTTTTCGTGATGATCGGGTGCATCACGCTTATCGCCGGTCCGCTCATGGCCGCTATCATCGGCTACCGCGCGTACGCGATTATTTACATCATGCCCCTTCTTTTTCAATACTACCTGGAGAGAAAGCCCGCGTATGGCATCAAGGAAGGGGGTAAGGCTGCGGCGGTCATCATCGCGATATTTCTTTACACGTACTTTGCCACCTCTGTCGCCAGGGGTGTGATTTATGCAACGGTGCCACTCGATACCGGAAAAGCGCCCGATAGGGTTGCCGCCTCGATGAAAGCCGGTCACTACACCGACAAAGATATGACATGGTCTAATAAGGAGGCACGGCAAAAGTTCATAACCCGGCCGCTTTTCACCTACAACGTATTTTTGGATGTGCTCGATAGAAGCTATCCCTGGGGGACATCTCACGGCAAGCTCACCCTCTCGCTCATGCCGGGGATAACGAAGGGGAGGGCTACGACCATCAGCATTCTTAAGAAACCTCTGTCCACGTCGTTTTTCGGGCTTTCGTTCCTGGAATTTGGATTTGCGGGGGTCGCGCTTTACGCCGCGCTTCTCGGGTTTTGCCTTGCGGTACTGACCCGCCTTAAGGACCTCAAAGTGTATGCGTTGGTTCTTACCATCATCATGCTCTGGCTCGATACGGGCCCCTCGGTGTGGTGGCACTGGCTGCCGTTTGTGAGCGCAGCCGTGATATTCATCGCCGCGTTATCCGTTAATCTTATAAAGCCAAAAATCGCCGGTTCTTAACACAGCTTTTAATCGCCCCTCTTTGATGAGCAGGTCCAAGTTTTCCGTCATCGGCCGGTACACGATACTAAACGGCGAGGTCCTTGGCAGGGCGTAGGTGTATTTTCGAATCTCATCGGTCGCAAAGACGTAATCGACCTTCTCACTCTTAAAAATGCGCATCAGCTCGTCGGGATTCTTGATGTCGATCTGATCGATGCGCCCGTTATTGAGCGGGTTCAGCATCAGGATCGGGCGCTTATTAAGGTAATAGGCACGATTATCGATGACCATGGCGATCTTCTTATCCGCCGGGATGCGCCCGTTAATAAATCCCGACATACGCGCCAGGGTACTGCGCTGTGTAAACTCACGGTGGCTCGTAAGGGCAAGACCGATATCAAACGCCTTATACTGGTCGACAACCAGCACGAAGGTGTTCGCCAGCACTGCGACCCCGAGCATCAGCGCGACCATCGCCCCTGGTATGCGCCTGCCGCCTGCGAACCGGTCGATTCCCGCAGCAATGACGATCGTCAATAGAACGAGTCCCGGTATGGCGAACCGCGCTACCTGTGCTAAAAGCAAGGTCCACGGAATCAAGAATCCGGCGGCGGCCAGCAGGGGGATAAACACCGAACCTTTGAGAATCTGGTCTCGTTTGAAGGCAAACGGCAGAAACGCCAGAAGGGCCGGGCCTATCGTCATCTCAGACGGCTCTCTGATCGTCAATTGCCACAACACCGCCAGGTTCCCGAGCGTTCCTGTTGCCACTACATTGGCGTTTCTAATCGTATTCTGAAAGACCTGGGTCGCGGGGGGCATCCAGTCACGACCGCCAAAAACCGAGACGAACATCGGGTACACCGGATTTCCGGTAAAGAGAAAGTTCTTTATCAGCCATGGGCCTACACCGACGAAAGCCGCTACAGCGAAAACGCCGACCATTTTAGCCGTACCCGACACAGCGTCCGGCTCTTTCCGCTTGGTTATCACCATCAAAACTATCGCAAGCAACCCCACGAAAAACAGGGTGAAGAATCCTGAATATTTGCTCCCCGCCGTCACGCCGAGCATTAGCCCCGAGAGGTAAAACCACCCGTTTGTTCTTGTCTCCCACCAGGCCACAAGGGCATATACGGCGGCTAAGGTAAAAAGCGCCAGAACGGTATCGTTGTTGTTGACCGGCACCTTGTTTATGACTACCGATACCGTAAGTAATAGCGTCACGCTTATAACGCCCGCCCGGTACGAGTAAAAGCGCCTGGCAAAGACAAATGCACCGAGCAGCAACCATACCGACATGAAATAGCTTACGAGCTGGGCGACGGTATCGTCTTTTACGACCATCGCAAGCATAAACAGCATCTCGCCGTTGAGCGGGTAATCCGCCGGCATAAAATCGCGCACGTAATATATCTTATGCGCCAGCATGTAAAACTTCGGCACGGCGATATGATAAAGCAGGGAGTCGTAATTCCAGGTGGGTATCCACGCGGCGATGAAGCTCAGGCCCAAAAGGACGGCAATACCGAGCGAGAGGGGGTTTGGCAAGACGCTGAACCCCAACTTCTTAACAGTTCCCGGGGCTACGGCCTTACCTATCCTGTATGCGCCGAGTAGCGCCGGTACGAGGGTGAGAATCCTGAACGGCCAGGTATAGATGGCCCCGATTGCGCCGGCCAAGAACACCAGCACGGCCATGATCCCAAGTCCCGTCGAGACCGACAAGAACACCCGCTCGAGCCCATCGATCCCGAGCCGTAACCGGTGCAAGAGCAGGTCTCCGACGTAGAAAGCCGCAAGGATGATGCCCGCCAGGTAGACGATCTCCTGGAGGTTATGGCCGAAGTATCCCCGAAAATCGCCTCTCGTTGCGGCGGCGACGAACGAGACCCCGACCGATGTTCCCAAGACCCCCGCTATTAACCCGGGAAGCTCGCTAAAATCGACAACCGAAGCCCCCCGGCGCCCTTTTATCAGATACCACGTAACGCTGTAGAGCACTAGGGTCGCTATGATCCCTATACCGAGCCTAACCGCTGAAGCCGTACCGGGGTAAAAAGAAAATACCTTGAAGAACATGACGTACACAAAAGCAGCCCACGCTAAGGCCAGGAACGATACGATGTGCTTTGTCGCCGGCTTAGACCACATCTATAATTGTCCTCTATTTGAAAGCTTATACAACATATTCGCGGCCTGCTCGCGTGTTATCTTCAACTCGGGGCGGAAGTAGTTGGGCGCATAGGTATCCATTAACCCATTTGATAGCGCTAGGTTGATATAGGTTCCCTGATGGTCGCTGTTGGATATATCCACAACCGGAATTGGCGTTTTCTCCGTCGACACCGCAAACGCTTTGCACAGGATCGACGCCATATCGGCGCGGTTTATATAATCGTCCGGGTTGAAAAGGCCCTTGTCGTCGGCCAGCCGCATGCCATTGTCGAAAGCGGCCTCGATATAGCCCCACTCGGCGCGGTCCCGTTTGATATCCGTATAATGTCCTCTATAGAACGCTGATGGTTTCCAGCCGCGCACCCGGGCGACCCAGCCCACAAGCTCGCTCTTAGTGATATGCGTCTTTGCGCCGAACCACCCATCCGTACTGGTTATCACACCTCTCTCCGTAAGCGTGGATATCGCTTGAAACGATGGGTGTGTCGGCGGAATATCGATAAACCTGTTTTTAAGATAGAAGCCGAACTTATCGGAATAGGCCTTGAATTCGGGGACTTTTGTAACCGCGTACAGCCGCTTAAGTAAATCGGCGTGGATTTTATGGTATCCGTAACTCGCCCGGTCACCGGGCAGCAACGAGTAGTTTGACCAGTATCCCAGGTCATACTCCTGCAGGTGTGATTTGGCCTCCGTCACTCCGGCGGTAAATAACCGCTGTGCCTTAGGGTTATGGGTTACTTCATAATAATTGTGTATGCTATCGAGAGTAAATAAAAACCCGTTAAGGATGTGCAGTTTGTTGGTGGCTGCTACCTCCAGGTACCAGTTGCCATGCTCGTCCGTATCGGTCACGCCGCCTTCATTCCACGGAATCCTGAACGAATTCAAGATATACTCGCCCGCTTTGATGTATTTCTTATCCCCGGTTATCTTGTAAGCCTTGCCCACGACATCAAGAACCAGGCCTTGCGCCATACCCGAAGCCCACGGGGCCGGGAACTTATACTTGTTAAACTGCAAATCAAAGCAGTACTGCCACAAATAATACTTGCCGACGCCCGGATATTGCTTGACCGTCGCATTATCAAGCAGCTCATCCGCGATTTTGACCACCTTTTTATAGTCGCCCTTCGCATAATAGTCCATTGCGAGATTAGCCGTAGTCACGGGATTAAAGTGGACGCCGTAGTTCGGATAATACACATACGCCAGCTCGGCGCCATCGTAATTCCACAAGATCTGCGAGCTTTTCGAAGCGGTATTACCTGCACTGAAATAACTGATAGTCTTTTCGATATCCTGCCTTAACGTTTTTGAGTTCGCGCTGGCGATAGAACCGCCCTTATCGATTTTCTTAAGGAGGACGAGGTTGTAGCCAAGTTCGGCGGCCTCGCGATGTTTGCCCTCATATTCAAGCTCTTTCTTGGCTTTTTCCATCGCGCCAAGGCTGATAAGCCGGGTAACAGGTTTCTTTTGTGCAATCTTCGGCTCTGGGTGTTCGGTAACGGGCGCAATACTCGGAGGCAAAGAGGGAAGGGCCTCCCTGTTAAGCTTAGGAACGACCGTTGCAAACGACCCTGGATAAAAATACGCCCATAGCAAGGCCGACATGCAAATTACGGCAAGCTGTTTTTTAGTCCCGAATCTGCGTTTTTTCTTGATCTTATAGTAGTAAAGCATACAAAAGCATACCGTTTTCTTATAATGAAGGTCTTACGAAAATTCTGTTATCTTTGTTTTCCCCAAATTACGCGGATTTTATGCCACCGGTTGCTTGTCGGTTATGCGCGAGAGTTGCTACGAAAAGGGTGCGAAGAGGTATCTTATGGGTACTACCTGCAGTAATTATATAACGGATACTCTTTTAAGTACAGGCCTATCGCATTATAGGTGGGGATGTTCGCTTCGTAGGAGCGGCAAGCGGATTCATGGGTAGGGGTTGGCTTCACCCGGCGGCATGCTAATACGCGCCGTGGCGCGTAAGGACCTGCCAGATGGTAATGAGCACTACCTTAAGGTCGAGCCATAGTGATTGGCCGTTGACATAGGCGAGGTCCATATCAAGGCGCTCTTCAAACGTGAGATTCCCACGGCCATTGATTTGCGCCAGGCCGGTAAGCCCCGGTTTAACCTCAAGGCGCTTTAGCGTCTTGGTATCCGATGCCTCAAGCTCATCCGGCACAAGGGGACGCGGCCCGACCAGGCTCATTTCCCCCCTGACGATGTTGATAAGCTGAGGTAGTTCATCTAAACTCGTTGTGCGCAAAAACTTACCGAAGGGAAAGACACGCGGGTCGTCTTTTATCTGGCACGATTGATCCTCTTGCTCTTTCAAGAGTTGCAGCCTGTCCATCACGTCATCCGCGTCCTGTACCATTGTTCTGAATTTGATGACGTTGACGATACGCCCGTGCTGCCCAAGCCGTTTCTGGTGGAAAAATGTCGGTCCCGAGGAAGTGGCCTTGATAATAAACGAAACCATCAGCATGATAGGGGCAAGCATCAAGAGGGCAAGGATGCTTGCGAAAAAGTCTAAAATCCTCTTTAACACCGGGTAGAGGGCCATGTGACGTTGGCTGACCGGTGCGTACCGTGCACGCTGCTCGCCGATAACCCCGCCAAACATAAGCAATGTGAGCACCGGAAAATATCCGAGCAGCTTGATATGAAGCGGAAAGGGAAGCAATGACAATGCGTACACGTGCAGCAGTGAAGCAAGTCCCTTGAAGAGAAGATACCCGATAATTCCCCAAATCCAGCCGTCGGTACGTGAGCGCCACCCAGCCCAGTATCCGCAGAATACCGCGGTCAAGTACTGGGCGATACTGATAAATGCAACGGCTTCCCAGCCCGGTGGGGTTTTCGGCGCCGGCGCCAGCAACGACTGATAAATAAGGGCGAACGACCAGAAGAGCCCAAGAGATAGAATACCTGATTCGATTATCGCTCGAAATTTGTTAAACATTGATTTCCCTTAAAGTCCGCATCCTGTATAGTGTAATAGGCTTTCTTAGTCATATCAAGGGAGGCTTATTGTGCCGGCATCAAATCGCAGGCCAGAGGTGCTAAGGCTGGCAAAACCCTTTAGCGCGAATTGCTTAAGGCGGCGCTTGCGCTACAAGCCCAATTTGAAACCTGCGAGCTATCCTCGTATCCGTTTTGAATTATTGTTACGAGGAAATCTATTAGTGTGAGCACCCATTTTAGATGCGATGGCGCGTAGGACTGGGCAAGGAGATATTGAGGACTTACTGGCGTTTATGCTACCCTTGACGTTAGGTCATTTCTAGGAGGAGCCTTTTGTACGTGGGCAAACATGCAGCTGATAAACCAAGAAAAACGGGATACTTGCGCGTATTAATCCTCTGGTCACTCGTATTGTCGCTTCTCATAGGAGGTGCGGGCTTTGTGTACGCCCGCTTTCTCGAGGAAAGAATCCACGAAACTTCCGGCCTTACGAAGAATGGCGCCAATTCTCAATCCCATCTGAGACCAGAAGAAGATAACGAGCCGGTCACTTTCGTTATGCTTGGCTGCGATAAGCGGGCGGCGCTAAAAGATGACCCCGGGCGTTCGGATACCTTGATGGTCTTAAGGATGAATCCGGAGAAAAACATCGCCTATCTCATCTCGATACCCAGGGATGCGAGAGTCGAGATTCCCGGCTACGGTCATGAGAAAATAAACGCCGCATACCAGCACGGCGGGCCCGACCTCGTTATCGAAACTGTCAACAACCTCTTCGGTTTTGATATCAATCACTATGTTCTTATCGATTTCGAAGGGTTCAGGCAGATAGTGGACCAGCTTGGCGGCATCGACAGCGACGGTGAGAAGAGAATGCAAGATCATTTTCAGGGCAGGGATATAGATATCGCGCCCGGGATGCAGCACTTTGACGGCCCCCATGCGCTTGATTACGTTCGAATCCGCCATGTCGATGACGATTTCGGCAGGATGGGCCGTCAGCAGCAGTTCATCAAAGCCGTGCTTGAGAAAGTGATGAGTTTCGGCGGCATCCTCAGGATTCCGGGCCTGGTCAATACGGCATCAAATTACGTAACGACCGACCCCTCCGTTGGCGTTACGGAGATGATGAAGTACGGGCAGATGATGAAATCCATCGGTCGCGAGAACCTGCACATGATAACATTGCCCGGCGAAGCAAAGATGATCGGCCCGATAAGTTACGTAGTTCTGGATCAGCCGAAGGTCGACTGGCTGGTCTACCGTATTAAAAACGACATGCCGCTCGAGCTGACGGCAGAGGAGAAACAAAACGAGAACATAAAGATCGGCGTCCAAAACGGCAGCGGGAAGCCGGGGATGGCAAAAGTCATGGCCGATAAGCTCGGTGCATTCGGTTATAAGATCGAAGGGGTCGGAAACGCCCAGAGTTTCAACCATCAAGAGACGAAAATCGTATCCGTTCCCGGAAAAGAAGAGCTGGCGCAAAGGATAAGGGACCAGCTCGGTATCGGGACCGTGATTAACGAGGGAGATATTACGGATACCAACAGCGGTGGCAACAGCGACAATGGCAACGGTATTTCAGGAACGGCCGATGTCATGATTATCGTCGGTAAAGACTTCGCCCAAACCGCTTCCACATATAGTATAGGAGCTAATACAGGAGCTAATACAGCCGCCAAAACCCAGGGTTCAGGAACTATCAACCAGTAGTAAGCTCTCTATGTCGTGGGGCTTAGCGAGCGGCCTTCTTCGTAAATCTTCGCCAACCGTTCAGCAACGGAAATGTAATCATGGTATTTAATCACCCAGTCCCGGCCGGCAGCACCGATTTCCTCACAAAGCTTGATGTTCCCCAATAACTCCTCGGTTCGCCCTACAATCTCGTCTTCATCTTTTGAAGATATGAGGGGCGGCGTTTCCGCATACCAGTCGCCGTACTCAAATATGCTGACAACGGGCCGTGCGCACGCCATCGCTTCCATCTCCGACATTCCCATGATACCCAGCTCAAATTGGCCGATGATCACCTGGTAGTTTGGGATAAGTCGTGCGATCTCATGATGCGTTACCTTGGGGATGAAGTTCACGAACTGCTTATCCTTAAACCGCTCAAGGTCCGGTCCCCAAAGAAACGCATCGATTTGAACGGAGGGGTTGCGTTTTTTCAACTTCTCAAGTGCACTAAACGCAAGGTCTATACCTTTAACTTTATCGATCCTGCTAATAAGCAGAACCTTCCCTTGAGTACCGTCGAATCCTTGGGGCTCGAACATCTCGGTCTGGATTGGGTTCGGCAGGAACATGGCATCAGGACGCACTTTGTCGGCGTGCACTTTTAAGTCCGGGGTCGAGTAGAAGACTTTGCCGGCCCTATTCAGGCTCATGGTCGTGGGCGTCTTAAACAGGGGGTGGTAGAGATTGCGGCGGATATCGGTGCCGTGGCAGTGCAACCAGTACGGATATCCGCCCAATATACCGAGGACGCCGAAATAGGCGTAATGAATGTGCACGATATCGTAGCGCTCTTTACGAATCTGAGCGGCAAGCGCCCGCGCATCCGTAATCCTGTTTGTTATAACCTGAAGCTTTCCGAACTTCCCCGATTTATTAATCCCCGTATAAGGCTGGTAAAGGGCGGCATCGACGCCAACCTTTTTCAATCCTTTCACCAATCCATCCGGGACATTAGCGACGTTATTTATGTGCAATACTTTCATTCTCAGACTTCCTGTTGCGGTTTATCTAACATAATAGCATGTTTGCAATTAACGGTCTGAAGCCGGAAAAGCTCCTGGCTTCTGCTCTTTTGCGGTTGGCAATGCAATAGCAAAATGGTAGACTAAGGAAAAATCACTAGTCCGTATATGCTACCGCTCGTTTGCCCAATTTAAAAAGCACCGATTTTGGGTAAGTATGGTAGCGGTGTGCATACCTAAAGGTCTTGCCGGAACCTGACGATATTCCAAAAATAGGTAATTTGTTTGTAGTTTTGCTTATCGAAAGTGTAACAGTCCGATCGCACTAGGAGGTTTTAAATGGCGAGAAAAGGACTTCTAGTATTAATTCTTGTAGTGTGCTTCAGCCTAACTTCGGTTCTCCCCGCGTTTGCCGCTTTCAGCGATGTTTCAGACGCCAGGCTCAACAGGATAGTCGATGAGCTATCGGCCAAAAACATTGTCTCAGGGTTCGCCAATGGGACGTTTCGCCCCGATGACCCCGTTACACGAGCGCAGATGGCAAAGCTCGTTGCAGTTGCTGAGAACCTCTCTTTGAACTCAGCCGCGGTAGAGGCAACGGCGTTTCGCGATATCCCGGTTAAATTTTGGGCTGCAAGCTATATCAGGGCAAGTCATGCCGCCGGTATCATTAAAGGCTACGCAAACCCGGACGGCACGTTCTCGTTTAGGCCAAGCAACCAAATCACCAGAGGCGAGCTTGCCAGGATGTTGTTCCGAGCTACTGGAGCAGCACCCATCAATCCGGTAAACCCGACATTTAAGGATGTTGGAACCGGTTACTGGGCATACAGTGAAATTGAAACCGTCGTTAATTACGGTATTATGGGCGGCTATCGCGATAGCACATTTCACCCCGAGGTGCCGGCGACCCGCGCACAAACCGCCATCGCTCTCTATAATATGATGCATGCCGATCTTACAGCTCCAGTTGAGAACACGGCTGCAGTTGGCAACGACCGTAAGCTCGTTATCTGTGTTGATGCCGGCCACGGAGGATATGATCCGGGGGCGATAGCCAAAAGCAATAACTTAAAAGAGAAAGATGTCAACCTTGCCGTGGCTCTTAAACTGCGAGATCTGCTAGAAGCAGCGAACTTCGACATTGTTATGACCCGCTCGACCGATGTGTTCGTGAGCTTAAACGGGCGGGCGCAGATCGCAAACAACGCCAAGGCCGATCTGTTTGTGAGCATCCACCACAATTCCGCCGAGTCGTCGGCTGCTGTGGGTACCGCCGTATACAGTTACCCGGGCTCGCAAGAGGGGGCCAAGCTCGCGGACACCCTTCAGGAAGAGCTGGTTAAGGCTCTGGGATGGTCAAACGTATCGGGCAAAGACGATGGTATACATACCGCCAACTTTGCGGTACTTCGCGAGACCTTGATGACCGCAGTGCTGTGCGAATCGGCCTATCTGAGTAATCCCGAAGAAGCCAAGCTGTTCGCAACCGATGAATTCCGGCAAAAAGAAGCCCAGGGTATCTACAACGGCGTCGTTAAGTATCTCAATCAGTAATTTTGTATTATAATTGATGGACAAAGAAAACCATCAGCGAAAGGAACTACGTTGAAGACAGCCATTAAAGTACTCCTCATCTCAGTCTTGGTTGCTCTGCTGTCACTGCTCGCGGTCGGCTGCGATGAAGAGGCCTCACAATCATCCGGCGACGCTAGAAGCGCACAAGACTATTCGGCAAAGCAACAGGCGCAACCTGCGCAGAAGGAGTCGCAGGAGGCTGGTAAGAAGGAAAGCGAAACGGCCGTAAAGTCAAGCCGGTCGGTAGGACGCATGGTTCCTTTAACGCTGTATTTTAGCGACGAGCAGGCCGAGCATCTGGTTCCAGAGGTACGTCAGGTAGAGGATACTGCAGCGATCGCCAAGGTCGCCGTTGAGGAGTTAGTAAAGGGCCCCAAAGAGGATGGTCTTCACGCCACCATCCCATCCGAAACAAAAGTGCTGAATGTCGATATCATCAAGAACGTAGCCTACGTAAACTTCTCGAAGGACTTGATCGACAAACATTGGGGAGGCAGTACCGGCGAGCTTATGACGATAACGTCCCTGGTCGATACGCTCACCGAGTTCAAGAATATCCAGAAAGTCCAGATCATGGTCGAGGGAAAGGTCGTCGACACTATAGCCGGCCACGCTGATACCAGCAGACCGTTTGCCAGGGACGAGTCGATGATTAAGAAGAAATAATCAAGGCAATTATTCTAGTAGCGTTCGGAGTTTATTATGCGTAGAAGACTAGTAATCATTCTTACCGCACTCGTTATTTCCTTAGTGATCAGCACACCCCACGTGTTTGCAGCCGACCAGTACACATTTAAAGGCTATGGCTACGGCCATGGTATAGGCATGTGTCAATGGGGGGCGAAGGGAAGGGTCGATGCGGGCCAGACCTACCGGCAGATACTCGCCCATTACTTCCAGGGCACAACCGTTACCGGCAATTATAGTGTTCCCAGCACAGTCAGGGTAAGGTTGTTTGGAAGCTCCAACCTATCTAAGGCTTACGTTGAGGGTGATGGTTCATCGGCTTTCGATTTCGTAAAGACCGACGGCACCTATGCGTTTAAAGGCGCGACCGGCAAGTGGTCGGTCGTCCCGACTACGGGGGGCCTTTTAAAGCTCGTCAAGCCCGACGGCACCGTTGCCGCCGATCAGCTTGCCGGCCCCATAATCGTCACCGATGCCACCAACCCGATCGAGGTTTATAACGCCAGCGGTAGCCGGTATCATTCCTACAAGGGAAGCATCTATGTGTACCCGGTCGATGCAACCCACCTGTACCTGGTCAACTACGTAGGCTTCGAGCCCAATTATATCAACGGACTCGGCGAGGTCCCTTCGAGCTGGCCGTATGATGCACTTTATGCGCAGGCCATCGCGGCGCGAACATACGCGATAAAATTCATGAAACCGCAGGACAAGTTCGATCTCTACGATTCGGTTCAAAGCCAGGTCTATATCGGCGTGGATAAAATCAATGAGACTTCGGGCGGCACCAACTGGGGAGCCAGGTGGGCGAAGGCCGTCGCTGATACAAAAGGACAGGTCATCACATATAACGGTGCTCCCATCGCCGCCTACTATTCCTCAAGCTGCGGTGGGCATACCGAAAACGTCGAGCTGGCGTGGCCCAACGCGAGCCCCCAGCCGTATCTTAAAGGGGTGGACGACCACAACTCATCCGGCAAGGCATATTGCCAGCAGACGGGAAACACGAGTTTTTCCTGGACAAAAACTATCAGCAAGACCGATTTTGAATCAAAGCTGGGCATCCCGGGGATTGCGAACCTCGTGATAATAAAATACGGCGTTTCGCCCAGGATTAGCCAGTTGAATATCGTGAAAGCGGATGGCTCTGCGACAAGTATGAGGGGAGACACATTCCGCTCGAAACTAGGTCTGAAGAGCACCTGGATATACCAGATGGGCGGGACG
Source organism: Candidatus Aquicultor sp. (assembly GCF_054640775.1). Classification (NCBI taxonomy): domain Bacteria; kingdom Bacillati; phylum Actinomycetota; class Candidatus Aquicultoria; order Candidatus Aquicultorales; family Candidatus Aquicultoraceae; genus Candidatus Aquicultor; species Candidatus Aquicultor sp. The sequence continues at coordinate 24,468 of NZ_JBTSLF010000011.1, forward strand.
TTCCCGGATGTCTCTCTGGGCTACTGGGCTTTTACCCAGATCGAGGATCTGAACAAGCGTGGCATTATCACCGGGTATTCGGATGGCACCTTTAGGCCTGAGACAATCGTTACTAGGGCACAGTTCGCCAAGATGCTCTGTCTCGCACAAGGTATCCCAACGGGCGGCTCGAGCACTTTCACCGACGTTAAGGGACACTGGGCGGAGCCCTATATATCAGCGCTCGCCAGTAGGGGGATTATCGGCGGTTACCCGGATGGCACTTTCCGGCCGGAAGCCCGGGTCAGCCGCGCCGAGATATGCGCGGTAACCGCGCGGGCGATGGACCTGAGCCCCGGGTCGGGCAAGAGTTCGTTCCCCGACATTGAGGGGCACTGGGCGAAAAACGATATCCAGCTTATCGCCTCAAACGGCATCGTCACCGGCTACACAGACGGCAACTTCCGACCGAATGCCAGCGCAAATAGGGCGGAAGTATCGGTTATAATCTACCGCACGCTTGCATTTATGCAATAGCACATATGGTCTTGCAGGTTCCGCTTGCAGAGGATATAATGTTAGGGCAGAATAACAATAATTATTTAGCGGAGAAGCCGTGATGAATCCTGAAGAAAGAAAAGAAATCATAAATATTTTTAATGAGGGCTTTGAGCAGGTAGTCTTACCATACATCGCCAGGATACAAGAAGATATTGCCGGTATGCATTTAGAAATATCCGAAATTAAAGATGTACTCGAAGACCACAGCCTTAGGTTTGACCGGATTGAGCGAAAGCTCAACGCGGTTGTAGCACGGCAAGATGAGCAGGGGATTGAGATTAAGCAGCTTAAAGACAGGCTGGCTTAAACATCCCACCATAGATTTTCTTAATTATTATCAGCCTAATCAACAAGCATCACATTATAGCATCTACATAGCATAGAATTACCAATGTACTACACCTCTACTTTAATAAAAAATCTCCAAAATCGCTTTTTTATAGACCGCTTTTCGTGTAAAATTAGAGCCTGTGTAATAGAAAGACAAAGCGGCTGTATATTACGCGAACCACCGATAGATCGAGAACGATAGGAAAGCCTTTTCTGTCCGGTAGAAGGCCTAACGGCAAGAAGCCTGGCAGATGGATATCATAGAAACATAAGACGCAGCATTTAATAGTAGCAAGTGCCCTACAGCCATTGAGGAGGCTTTCGTGACGTTTGCCTGTAATCGGCGAGTTTTACGTAACACTCGAAACTTAGTCAATTCATATACCCTGCAAACTGCGAGTTACCGCCATGCTTTTACAGCAAGGAATCATTTGTCACCAAAAATTACGAACGTAACCCGTATCTTTTTAGCAATTCCTTCGTCTTTTCTTTATGGAAGGGTTGTTTTAGCACCTTACGGCGTCGAGAGGGGTCTGGATGAATAACCTCAAGAACCTCGACGTCCTGGTGATGAACGCAAAGCAGCTAAACGGAGACGCCCTGACGGCGCTCTATGATAATTACCTTCCGCATGTGTTCCGGTATATCTATTACCAGGTAAACGACAGGCCCTTGGCCGAAGACCTGACATCAGAGGTGTTCCTCAAGATGCTCGTCGCGATACCTGATTTTAGGGAGGACGGTAAGTCGTTTTACCCATGGCTGTTAAGAATAGCCAAGAACACGACGCTGGACTACCTGAGATCTAAGGCAAAGCGGTCGCATGTATTGCTTGATGATGATATAGAAGAGCTTCTCTTTGAAAGCAGAAGTAAAACCGATCTCGAGCAAACCGTCATCTCGGCGCTCGATGCAGAAGAGGTCAAGAAAGCCGTAGTTAAGCTTACAGACGAGCAGCAGCAAGTACTTCTGTTGAAGTTTACGATGGGGCTCTCCAATAACGAGATCGGCAAGGTGCTTGAGAAAACCGAAGGGTCGATAAAGTCGTTGCAAGTAAGGGCCCTCGCTTCTCTCAGGCGGTTGCTTGAGAGACAGGACGAGCAGCCCGAAGAACGGGTCGAGCCGGTGCTTACCGGAAGTAAGAAATCCCTTTTCAGGAAGGCTTAGCTCTAAAGAAAAGGATCCGTTTGCTGTCATTCTGAACGGAGCGTTAGCGAAGTGAAGAATCTAGGATGCAGTAGCTTTATTAGAGGTAAGAGTATCTAAGCTTAGATAGAGTAAGTGAAAAAGATAAAAAAGAAATTCTGGTGGGGTTAGTGGATAAGGCAAGTGCAAACAACAAAAAACTAGAAAGCGCGCTCGATTACAGCATCAAGCTTTTAGACTCTGGTGTTTCAATCGAGGAATGCCTGAGGCTCTATCCCAACCAGCGCAAAGAACTCAGGGAGCTATTGGAGGTCGCCGTAAGCGTAAAGGCGTCGTATCCAGGGTATCCGGAATTGCGGCCGTCAAAGCTTTACGCCAAGATCGGCAGGGAAAAATTCCTCGCGGCCATTGCGGGCGATGTCCCGGCAACCACGCATCAAATCAATGAGACTAAAGAACCCCGTTCTACGGGTGTATTCAATATAAAGAGTCTGTTCGGCAGGGCATATGTTACGGCATCGGCCGCGGCGGCGGCCCTGGTAATCCTTGCGGGCGGCTTGGTATATGCTTCAAGCGATAGCCTTCCCCAAAGCCCTCTCTACGGTCTTAAACGGGCAGTGGAGGGCGTAGAGCTGGCCCTGGTATTTGATAACGAGAGTAAGGCGCGTCTTCATTATCAGTTGGCACAGAAGAGACTTGCCGAGGCCAAATCAATGGCAAATGTAGGCGAAAAGAAGACGGCGGTTCGCATCTATAAAGAGGCCGAGGACAGCCTGGAGCAGGCTACGAAAATCGCCAAATCTATGCCCGGTGGCGGCCAGAATAAGCTTAGGGGTGAGATTGAGACTTTAGATAAAACGGCAAAAGAGCAGACGAATAACGTGTTAAGTGGTGTAACTTCAAATAAGGTAGCAAAGACAACTGAACCCCCGGCACCTTCAAGCACGGATGAAAAGGCCGCATCCGATAACGACGCTCAGGCATCCGGTGAAATAACCCCAAGATCGGTCATTAAACAGGGAAGAGTGAATTCCCCGGGCACCGATACCCCGAGTAAGAGGTCGCTCGCATCGATGGTCCCGTTTGAAGTGGATGGTGTCAGCGTATCCGATATATATATCAGCCCCAACGCAGACAAAGTAAAAGATACCGTGGCAATCACGGTAAGCGGCGCTTCGTGCGATGGGTATGAGGTCGGGCTCTATAAGCGGGCTACCAGGGTTGCGGTAATCGCAAAGAAGGAAGCTGGCCGTGATTTGGAGTTTAAATGGGATGGCACCGATGTTGACGGTAACAGAATTCAGGACGGTCGATATACGGTCAAGGTTGAGAATGGTATCGGTCAGGTTGCGCATGCGGCAAGAACGATCATTATAGATACGAAAGCGCCCACAATCGAGCTTATCGAGCCCGTAAATGGTATCAGTACCGAAAATCATACGCTGCGCTTTGTTTGGAGCGATGTGGACGACGTCGAGGAGTATACCCTTCATATAGGATCAGAAAGCGATCCCGGTGAGGTTGTTACCAAAAGTGGTCTCACGGCCAATTTCTATCAACTCGAAAAGCCGTTAACATCAGGTAATTGGAGATGGCGCGTTGTCGCAACCGACAAAGCCGGAAACGTTAGTTCTTCATCCTATGGAAAGTTCAGGGTTGAAGATATCGAGAAATCATTGGATAATAGTGACCCGTTGGTCATAAGATAAGTTAGCCCAATTATATAAAGCCGGTGCTTTACCTAATGGGGCTAATCTTTTTTATTAAAAGCTTGTTTGCCCGTAACTTTATCGGCGGGTGAACGTCTTTACATATGTACAGGATAACCCTGTCATTAACCGGATACCTGTTCAACTATTTAAATAAGTGTATTAACTTTGTGTTTTATTCTGTCGCGGGGGGAGGTGGACAATATTAAGACAAATGTTTTAATGAATGCAATTCGAAAGGAAGGTGCTTTAATGATTAAAAGCAAAAATAAGGTAGTATCGTTAATCCTCGTCGCTGCGATGGTTCTTAGCATGCTACCGCTCGGCGCACTGACGGCGTTTGCTGTCAAATCGAGCTCTTCGCCAGAAACCCCCGAAATCGCACAGGGCGCAAGTGGGGGATTGGCTGGCTCAATAACAATTGAGGAAACGGCAACCAACGAGTGGGCTCCCGTGGGCGGGGGTACCGATATTACGGTAACATTGCCAGCTAACGTAACATGGGCGAGCGCACCGACAGTAACTAATGAATCAGGCACGAATATGACTATCGCAAGCGTTACTGTTACCAGCGCACAGGTCTTGACGATCAAAGTTGCTGGCGATAGCTCAGCAACTGATAAGATCAAGATCGATAACATCAGATATAATGTTGCACAGGCATTTGGCACAGGGTACGTAGACGTGGATATCCACAGTGGTGATAACACGGTTACAGTTCAGAATGCTGACGTACAAGAGGGCTTAGTATCTGCAGCAGCCGCAAAGACGACGATCACTGAGACAGGCAACAATAATGCCGTCGCAAACGTCACCCTAACCGAGGGAAGCGCGGGTGCAATCGCAAAGAGCAAGAAAATCACGCTAACGATAAGTACCCCTGGAGTTACCTTTAGCCTAGCACCAGCTGCAGCTGGCACAAACAGCCAAGCGTTCACTGGTCCGGTTATCGACAACGGTAATAAGGCAACATGGACAGTGTCAACCGCAAGTAGCGGAGGCGCATCTACGATAACGTTTAGCGGTATCCAGTATGATATCGCGAGCAGTGTTGCTGCAGGCGATATCAAGATCGCGGCTTCAACCGATGCAGGCATTGCAGTTACACCGACAGAAGTCGCTAACGCAAAGCTTGATACATCAGGTACGATCAAAGTGGAGGCGACGCCTCTAACAATTACGACCGGCAATGGCAAAGATGCGGCGAACGTCACCATTTCGGAAAGTGCTGCTGGGGCTATCAATCCAGATGATACTTTGACAGTCACGCTCCAGAACGCGGTGTTCTACAGCGCACCCGTTGCGACTGGTACCGGCGGTA
>NZ_JBTSLF010000012.1:0-16660 GCF_054640775.1 Candidatus Aquicultor sp.
TAGAGGATGTAAAAAATGAGATCGGTATGAGTGAAGACTCGATTATAAAATGGCGAAAAAGATTTGAAAACAGTGGGCTTGATGGTCTCAGAGACGTAAAAAGAAGCGGAAGACCACGGGTATATGATGCTCTCATCAGGCATGAAATAGCGGCTAAGGCGTGTACGCCGCCTGAAGGTGAAACCCACTTTAGCGTAAGAGGACTGGCCAAAGAGTTTAGTTCAGGCGGCAAAGGGCCAAGCAAGACGACGGTACACAGGGTACTAAAGAATGAAATAATAAAGCCCCACAAGTACAGGATGTGGCTTAATCAAAACGATCCTTTATTTGAAGAGAAAATGCTAAATATTGTGGGACTATACTTAAACCCACCGGAAAACGCAGTAGTGCTCTCGGTAGATGAGAAATCATCCATCCAGGCACTCGAGAGAAGATATCCGAACCTCTCACCAGGGCCAGGCCGCGTTGAAAGAATAGAGCATGAGTATATACGACACGGTACACAGTCGTTAATAGCCGCACTTGAGGTGCATAGTGGAAGCGTAACGGGTAAGTGCTACTAGATAAACACCCATATAGAGTTCTTAGATTTTCTAAAAGAGATAGAAAAAACGTATCCGGCCAAAGAGCTTCATATAATAGCGGATAACCTAGCTGTTCATAAGCAGAAGGATGTTAAAAAGTGGCTCAAAGACAACCCAAGAATAGTGATGCATTTTACACCGACTCATGCATCCTGGCTCAATCAAATCGAGCTATTCTTTAGCATACTTTCAAGGAAGGTATTAAAGAGAGGCTCTTTTAGATCAACGGATGATCTTAAAGAAAAGCTGCTTTTCTTTATTGAGAAGTACAGCAGAGAGGCACAGCCGTTTAAGTGGACGTATACGGGTGATCCACTTGCGGCATAATGTTAGAGTTATTTCCGGGACTGTGTACTAGAATATGATCATTGATTGCCTGTATCCAATTTGAAAATGTTTTCCATAAATCATCTGATTTATTAGTTAGTGGATTATGGGCTGTTGATGATGCTTTATCTTCTTCAGCAATAACATTCGAATCTGATTTAATAGTAGCGACATCACCTAGGACTTCAACGCATACAGCATCGCCAGGACTTCCTTTAAGAAGATGCAATAAGGCACGTGGAAATTGCATTCCATACCCTAAAAGCTGGCCAGCTGCATTTGATTTCATTCGCTTCTCCTACTATCATTCAAGAAAACTAAGATAAGCTTCTGAGAATTAGCGCTATGTTGTAGATTTAATAAATGATGCCTTTACTGCTTCTGCTCTCAACTAACTCGTGAACAATGCGGTTCAATAAGTATACAAGAACACCATGATTATTCAAATAACATATTACGTGTTTATTGTTTCCTGACTTGCCGTATATGCTCAGATTGAGACTTTCTATCTTAACAAGGTTTTAGTATATGTTATTGGTTGTAACACAAACGCTTGAATGGTAAATGACTATAATAGAGCCAATCGATACTTGGCTTTAGCTTGCTTCCTAATTGCCATTTCTAAGAGGTAATATGGACGTTCTTATAGGATTCAAGCCGTACGACTGAAAATGCTAATTGGTAATACGACAATACCCGAAAAGCAGAAAAACCGCTTCACAGAGCGGTTTTTCACGTTGGAATCTGATGTGCTCCCCGGGTAGGATTCGAACCTACAACCCTTCGGTTACAATTGCCTCCGAGTTTCTTCGGAGATTGGACTATATCATCTTCCGACCTATGTGCCGGAAGTCGGGCGCTTCCCCTAATCTTTAAACATTAGAGTACTCCCTTGCGGGATAGTCTCTGCACCTTCCTCGACATTATGTCGAGGCTTGGCTCAGGATTGCCTTACACCTTGCGGTAATCAGGTTTCCCTGAGTTCACCCGATTTTTCAACCACAGTTACCTGTGGAAGCTGCAACTCTTTACAGCCGAATGCTCTACCATTGAGCTACCGAGGAATAACAATTTTCAATTGTCAATGAAGTGCACCGAAGCACACTTTTAGCATTATAGAGGATATTTTTATAAGTTTCAAGATAGGCGCAGGCGGCATAGTTTCTTCATGCCCGGTATCCCCGAGAAAAGATGTAATAGTGTGAATTGCTTCTTAAAATCGGCAACGGCTTCATGTATAATATGCTGAGACGCTAAATCGCTGATCTAACACGTGCAAGCAATAAGAGCAGCCTCATGGCTGAGGGTTTTCAAACGTTAGATGTAGCCCGGGAGGTCAATAAAGAAACTCAAGATGCGCTTTAGATTGTCAAGTTACCGCAGAGTAATTCAAGCGTTCTTCTTTATACTCTTCTTCGTATTGCTTGGGATTGCCGCGAAACAGTCAACGCTATTGTTTCCAGCTCAGTTATTCCTTGCCTCGGATCCATTGGTAGCCCTGGTATCAGCCATTGTGGGCTTGCCAATGCTTTCTATTCTTCTCTATTCGGTCATCACGTTTGTTGTTAGTATCCTCTTCGGCAGGGTGTTCTGTGGCTACGCGTGCCCAATGGGAACGTTCTTAGATTTACTGTCTCCCCTTGCCAGGATATTGAGCATCGACCAGAAGATATTCAGAAAGCTTAAAGTCGTCCCGCTGGTCATGCTATCAATCGTTATCATATTTAGCATTTTTAAGATCAGCGTTTTTATGATCTTTGACCCGATCGTGCTCCTGACAAGAACATCAGCGGTTTTGATATTCCCCGCGATAAACCTGGTGCTCTCGAAGGCTGCAGAAGGCTTGTACGCATCGCTTTCGTTGGCTCCCACGATTGATTCCATGTCGGAGCAATTAAATGGGATTCTGATGTTTAAAGAGCCGAGGGCTTTCGATTCAAGTATGTGGATAATCATGCTGTTCCTCTCCGTAGTCAGCCTGAATGTGCTCGGCCGGAGGTTTTGGTGCCGGTACCTTTGCCCGCTTGGCGGATTGTTGGGACTCGTCGGTCGGGTATCGCTTTTCAGAAAGACAACCGACGCAGCCACATGTTCGGGATGTATGAAGTGCAGTAAGAAGTGCGAAATGGATGCGATTGCCGGCAATGGTTTGGTAACCGATGTATCCTATTGCATGACATGTATGAAATGTCGAAAAACATGTCCGAAGGAGGCGATCTCATGGGGTCTGAAGCCTGAGCTTACGACAGAGATCCCATCAAGGCGAACCGCCGTTACCGCAGTGGGTGGTGCGATTGCAGCAGCCTATCTTGCACCCATCAAGAGCAAAGGGACTCTGAGCCCGACATTACTCAGGCCACCGGGTGCGCTAAACGAGGATAAATTCCTGGATAAATGCATACGCTGCGGCGAATGTTTGAAGGCATGTCCGACCAACGTACTTCAGCCTTCGCTTCTACAACACGGTCTTGAAGCATTCTGGGCCCCGCATGTGGATTTCGGTATCGGCTTTTGCGATTGGTCATGTAATGCCTGCAGTATGGTGTGCCCCACGGGTGCCATAGAGGACTTAAAACTTGAGGCGAAACAAAAGTTCGTCATCGGCACAGCCGAAATCGACCGTACAAGATGTTACCCCTGGGTGGCCGGGCATGGCTGCCAGGTATGCGCAAGCTTGTGTCCCACACTCGAAAAAGCCATCACGCTTAAGGATACCGGCAAATACGACCCGAGCGGCATGATGCTCGTTCTGCCGTACGTGGTCAAGGAGAATTGTATCGGTTGCGGGATTTGCCAGGCCAACTGCCCTGTTCATGGAGATAAAGCGATTAACGTGTTCAGGACCGAGGTAAAGAACCCCTACCAGGGGCGCTTCAACCCACATGCCGGTATGATGGGATTTCCCCAAAACGATACACAAACAACCGGCACAAGCACGGGGACGACAACAAGCCCATAGCTTTGTTCTTTATTCCAGATAATCCCTTAGTTTTGCGCTGCGGTTCGGGTGACGCAGCTTGCTCAGGGTCTTTGACTCGATTTGCCTGATTCGTTCCCTCGTTACACCAAACACGCGGCCCACTTCTTCGAGAGTTCTCGGATGGCCGTCGATGAGGCCGAAGCGCAGTTCAATAACTTTGCGCTCACGCTCACTCAGCGTATCAAGCACCTCCTGCAACTGCTCCTGCAGTAGCGAGAACGATGCAGCTTCCGCTGGGACTTCGGCTTCCTGGTCCTCGATAAAGTCGCCGAGCTGGCTGTCTTCTTCCTCGCCGATCGGTGTTTCAAGGGAGACCGGCTCCTGTGAGATCTTCAGAATCTCGCGAACCTTCTCCGGCGTTAAACCCATTTCATTGGCGATTTCCTCAGGCATGGGCTCGCGCCCGAGTTCTTGCAGCAGCTGGCGCTGGATTCGAATCAGTTTGTTTATTGTTTCGACCATGTGCACGGGGATACGAATCGTGCGTGCCTGGTCGGCAATTGCTCGTGTTATAGCCTGGCGTATCCACCAGGTTGCATAGGTGCTGAACTTATATCCCTTACGGTAATCGAATTTTTCAACCGCGCGGATAAGACCCAGGTTTCCCTCTTGGATCAGGTCGAGGAAAAGCATTCCGCGTCCGACATAGCGTTTTGCGATGCTCACGACCAGCCTCAAGTTCGCCTCAACAAGCTTCTTCTTAGCATTCATCCCATCGCGCTCGACCCTGCGCAGCTTGCGTACCTCATCCCTTGGAAGGCTTTCTTCTTCACGCTCGAGCGTTTCGGTGGCTTTCTCCCCCGCCTCGATTCTCTTAGCGAGCGTGACTTCCTCCGCAGCGGTAAGAAGCGGCACCTTGCCGATCTCTTTGAGATACATGCGCACGGGATCGTTCGTCGGGGCCTTAACGGAGAGGTCGATCTCTGGAACGACTTTCTCTTCTGCCTCTTCTTCCTCTTTGGGAATAACCTCGATTTCAGCTACCTCCAGGTCGACATTCAGTTCGCCCTCGGCCGCGTTGTCATCACTTATATCGATAATCTCTACGCCGACATTGAACAAGTGAGTATAGATGTTGTCAATTTGCTCGCTTGTTAAATCGAACGTTTCAAGAGCATCGTTAATTTGGTCCGCGGTAAGGACGCCTTTTTCCTGGCCCGTTGCGATCAGTTGTTTTACTTCTGGGATTTCAAGCTCGTTTATGCGGGTATCCACCCTTTAATTTCCCCCAATCAAACTACGGTCCCTTTTTGGCGCAGGTCCCGTTTTTTAGCTTCAAGAGCTATTAGTTCCTCGAATGCATCGTGTTCTGCTTCGTCTCTATTAATCATCGAAGACTGAAGCTGCTGCTTAAGTTTATTAATTTGACGTGTATAGTGAAAATCCTTGAGCGATATCAAAATATCCTCAAAATATTTTGATAAATTTTCCTCTTCGTACCCAAGTTCGGTCATGAATAGCTCAGTTGCTTTAGCTTCAAGCCGTTTGTCAATATTAACCAGTGCTCCTGCGTCAAATGTACCCCCGCCGATGTCCTTTAAAACTGCGAACAACCTGGCGTGAGCCGGTGAAACAAAGTAACTCTCGTCTATTTCATCTAGTATTTTGCCCCGGATTATTGGGTACTTGAGCGCTAAATGAAGAATGATTCTCTCGGTTTTTTCTTGTGGGTCAAGTAACGTTTCTTTCGCCTCACTGCGTACTGCCGCGTCTTTTTTAAACATGGCATTGAATTTTACTGTGAGTGCTTCTTCATCAAGCCCTAATCGTTGCGCGATTTTGCTGAGGTAGACTTTTTGTGAAGCCGGGTGTTCGAGTGTTGCGATGAGTTTAAATCCAGCTATTGCGGCCTGCTCTTTTTGCCGTATCTCACTGATATTATATTTATCGATCTCTCTTGTCAAATAGAAATCAAAGAACGGCTCAGCGCCATCGACCAGCTTGCGAAATGCATCCGCGCTTTGCGAGCCGATGTAATCCGCCGGATCTTGTTTTTCAGGGAGAATGATCACCCTCACGTCGATTCCTGAAGCACTGCCCTCTTCCAAATCCCGTAACGCCTCCATTTTCGGAAGTCTGAATTCTGATAAATGCGAACCGGCACTCTCCGCGGCCTTTATCCCCGCCGCGTCTGCGTCAAAAACCAGGATGACGCGTTCTGCAAATCTTTTTAGGAGTACAACGTGCTCGGTTGTAAACGCCGTCCCCAAGGTTGCAACTACGTTGCTTATACCGGCCTGCGCCAGGGCAATTACATCGGTATAGCCCTCGACGACTAAAACGGTACCGAGCCTGACAATCTCGTTTTTCGCGACGTGCAAACCATAGAGCGTTGAGCCTTTGTGGTAGACCGGTGTCTCCGGAGAGTTTAAGTATTTGGGCTCCCCCGTATCGAGAATCCTGCCTCCAAAAGCGATTACGCGTCCCCTGATATCGGTGATGGGGAAAATCAGCCGCGAGCGAAACCTGTCATAATATCCTTTGGAGCCTTTTATGACAAGGCCGGCCTCAACGAGTTCCGCTTGCGAAAACCCCTTCTTTGTAAGGTAATTTCCAACAGAACTCCAGGCCTGTGGGGCTAATCCGAGCCCGTACCTTTTTACAATATCGTCATGAAGACCCCGATTCTTTAAGTAAAGGCGACCGCGAGAACCCTCGTTGGTTTTCAGTAAAATATACTGGTAAAACATCGAAGCGAAACGGTTGACCTCGAGAATACGGCTTTTCTTCGATGACTCCGGCGCATTGTTCGTATCGTAGTGCAGCTCATAGCCGATACGGTCGGCAAGAAGCCCGACGGCCTCGGGAAACTCAAGGTGCTCGACCTTCATCACAAAAGTAAAAACGTTGCCGCCCTCGCCGCACCCAAAGCAATGAAAGAGCTGTGCCGCCGAATCGACCTTAAATGAAGCCGTCTTCTCCTGGTGAAACGGACACAAACCCCAGAACAGCCTGCCCTTTTTCTTAAGCGCAACGTAATCCGAAACCACATCAACAATGTTGCTGCGCTCCCGAACCGCGTTTACATCCTCTTCTTTTATCCGACCTTTGAAATCAGTCATGCGGCACCTGTGATTTCTGGGTTAAGCCCGCTGTTTATTCAAACCTCTTCAAAATGTTCTACTTCGTAATTCGACATTCGCAATTCCCTAGACCATCCAGACCTTTGGGATAAAATGCTCTTCGAAGGTCTTTATCGCATAGCGGTCGGTCATGCCGGCGATATAATCGCAGACCTTTATCGGAAGCTCGTTCGCCTGGGATGTCTGGAATTCGATAGGCAACAGCCCCGGGTTCTCCAGATACAGGAAGAAAAGACTTGAGATGACGTTCTTGGCTTTATCGTTTTCGGACTTTGCGGCCGAACCAAGATACACCTTATCAAACAAAAACCCACGTAATTCATTCATCGCTTCCATGCGCTCGGGGCTCATCGAGATACTACCCTTGTCTTTGCTGTACTGCACGAGGTCGCTTACCATGTTGTTGATGCGAAGCCCCTGGTGCTTGCCGAAAAGATCGAGAATGCGCCCGGGAATCTCTTTTATATCCAGAATGCCCGCCCGCACCGCGTCATCGATATCATGGTTTATGTAGGCGATGCGGTCGGCGATTTTTACGATCTTGCCTTCAAGCGTATCCGGATCGGTATCGCCCGTATGATTGAGAATTCCATCGCGCACTTCCCATGTCAGATTCAGGCCTTTGCCGTTATATTCGATAACATCGATTACGCGAAGGCTCTGCTCGTTATGCTCGAAGTGGTCGGGCACCTCCCGGTAACCTCTCGCTTTGAGTATCTTAAATATCTCGCCAATTGCCGATTCGCCGATATGGCCGAACGGCGTATGTCCTAAATCGTGCCCCAGCGCGATTGCCTCTGCCAGGTCCTCGTTCAAGCGTAACGCCCGTGCGATGGTGCGTGAGATTTGGCTTACCTCAAGCGTATGGGTAAGCCTCGTGCGATAGTGGTCGCCTTCGGGCGCGAGAAAGACCTGTGTCTTATTTATCAAACGACGAAACGCCTTTGAATGGATGATCCTGTCGCGGTCGCGCTGGTAACATGTCCTTAAAGGACATGGTTCAATCGGCGTCTGTCGCCCTTTTGTATTGACGCTAAGCTGGGCGTTTTTAGCCAGTGATTCGATTTCGTTGTGTTCGGTCACTTCTCGTGGTGTTAAAGTATGCTGCTTCATTTAATCCACCATTACTATACGTAGTGTAATTAGCTATAAGTCGCTGCCTGTAAGCTTTACTTCGTGCTTTCTTCGACCAGGCGTACGCCGATAACACGCGCGCTCTTTATTGCATCGGCATCATCCTGCGCCGGCTTTTGCGCACAGACCCCATGATGGCCGAGAGTCGCCGAAATCGAGGAATCCGATACGACGGCCATTCCATGGACCATCATGATATCATGTATCGCCCGCACCGTTGTTTCCTGACCGCCAAAGCGAGACGCGCCGACCGAGACAGCGGCGCCGATTTTTCCGGCAAGCTCTTTTCTGCCGCGCACCGCCCTGCTCTTATCAAAAATCGCCTTGAGCTGGGCCGATATCGTTCCGAAGTAAACAGGGCTTCCGAGAACAAGCGCATCCGCTTTGGCCATAGTCTCAAAGGCCTTCTCAAGCGCGGTATCCTCATAACAGCTCTCGTTACATGGAGAACTGCAAGCATCGCAATACGGTTTATCCTGGTCTTGAAGCATCTGCATTGAGTGCAACAGCTCCGTTTCCGCCCCGGCCTCAGCCGCCGCCTGCAATACCTGCTCAAGCAAGAACGCGGTATTTCCATCCTTATTCGGACTGCCGTTAATCGCAACTACCAAAACTTCTTTCATCCAACCACCCCCAAAAAGCGTAGTAGCCAGGAGTCAGGAGTCAGAATCCAGAAGATAAAAATCTAGGATACAGGTTCCTTCCTCTCAGCAAATAGACTAATCTAAGCAGAAATTTGAGTAAATAATCAAATCTGTACTATGTAATATCTCGTGCACTTACGTTGGGTGCTGTTACTACTTCGCCGTGTTCCATATTTTTCCTGCAAGGTAGAGTAATTATTATTGGTTATTTTTAACCACCAAGCCCCATACACTATCTACTGCTTACTGCTTACTTTAAACCTACGCTCTCAACCCACACACTGCCTACTGCATACTCCCTACTGCTTACTAGAACCCACTTCCTAGACCCCATCAATTCGTAATTCCCCCGGCTTCTATGCTGCTCTTACCTGTGCTATTGTAATAGAGACCATTAAGCTACGCTTTAAGTTTGGAGAGATATGGCGCTGACATTTGATTTTCATTCACATGTTTTTACCGAGGATGTAGCCGAGAAGCTGATCGGTAAGATGGAGGAGATTTATGGTGTTAAGCGGCGCCATAACGCTGTGGTTGAGGATGTTCTGAAATCTGCGGCTCACGGCGATATCGATAGAGTCGTCCTGCTCTCGATCGCCAACCGCCCGGAACATGTGCGCTTTAACGACTGGTATGCAGAGCTTGGCAAGACATACGAGGCCTTGATCCCGTTCGGCTCGATCCATATTGAAAACGACCCAGCAGAACTCGACCGCTTTCCTGAACTCGGGCTGAAAGGATTTAAAATCCAGCCGAACGCCCAACGGTTTTACCCCGACGATAGACGCATGTTTCCAATTTACAAGCGCGCCGCCGAGCTTGGCTTGATTGTCGTCTTCCATACCGGTGACGAGGAAGGCGGCGTCAAAGGCGAGTTCAGCCAGCCAAAGCAGTTCCTCGACGTTATTACGTCATTCCCCGACCTTACGATAGTTCTTGCCCATTTTGGGGGCTACCGGGCGTGGGATGATGTAGAGCAGCTCTTCGGCTTTGATAACGTCTATTTCGATACCGCCTATCTGCCAACCAGGATAGATGATGGGCTTTTCGCTTCACTCGCCGAGAAGATCGGGCCCGATCGCATCGTATTCGGCACTGATTTTCCCTTTAGGGACCACAAAACCGAACGTGAATACGTTGAGCGCCTTTTCGGCAAGGATGTAGCGCGTAAGTTCTTGAGTGAGAATCCCGCACGATTGCTGGGATTGTGATTGTAGATTAGGAAACTTTTGATGAGCCGGAATTCAAGGTATGTGTGGGCTCAAACAAGGTTATCGTGTTTCTGCCGTGCTTCTTGGATTCATACATCGCATGATCTGCCGCGGCTATAAGAGTTACCTTGTCTCGTGCATCACCTGGGAAAGTGGCGATGCCGATGCTTATAGTCATCTTATTAATGCCGTCTTTGCCGGTAAAACCGTAAATCTCGACGTTATGTCTGATTCGCTCCGCTACCAGCATGGCATCTTCCTGATTAGCCCCTGGGAGGATTACAACGAATTCCTCTCCACCATAACGGGCGGCGACATCATAATTTCGAATGGAGATCTTCACTATCTCTGCTACCTCGAAGAGTGCTCTATCGCCGAGGAGATGGCCGTTGACATCGTTAAAATCTTTAAACTTGTCTAAATCGCAAAAGAGGAGCGACACCGGAACCCCAAGCCGGGCTGAACGGTTAAGCTCTGCTTCGAGCCTATCATGGAAGGAGCGATGGTTATCGAGTTCGGTCAGGAAATCCGTGCGGGACTTCTCTTCGGCTTCGCTCCACTTTTCCTTGATGCGTTCAAGTTCGCACAGCGTTTCTTCTTCTCTCTGCTGCAGCGCCTCGGTCATATTATCGAATTCCTTTGACAGCTTGCCGAGTTCATCCTTACGATTAAGGTTAACTCGCTTTTCCAGGTTGCCCTGTGCCACTTCCTGAGTGCCCTCGATAAGCTTCCGCAGCGGGCCGAACACTTCTTTGCTGAACCTGTTATAAAGAAGCGGTGCGAGCGCTATTAGGCCTAAGAACGCGTAGAGTATGACGCGTGCGATATAGCGGTTAATCGCAAGGTCCTTTGATTTAAGATCCATATACATACCGAATATGGCCTCCGCTTTTCCGTTCAGATAAATCGGGGCCAGCACTTCGACAACATGTCCTTCTTTGCTGGTGGATTTTTCCTGCCAGACAAAATTATGGCTCTTCAGAAGAGATGCATAGTGGGCTTGTGCTTCTTTATCCATCTGTCCGAAATTGTTACCGGCGATCCTGGTCACCTTGCCTCTGGCTCTCACGGTATAGAACGAGGCACCCATCACATCGGGGTTTGCATCCATAAGCTTGCTGCAGACCCGCTGCAGATAGAGAGAGTTGTTCAGGTTGACCTTACTCGTGATATCGGTATCGGCCATTGCGATAATCGAACTGGCGCGTTCGGTATACTGTCCGTCGATGACGGAAACCAAATCCTTATAGGAAAAATAGGCATACAGGCTGAAGATAACCGAGAGGATTATTATTGATATTAAACTGAGCTTCACTGAGAGATATGAATACTTATCGCTTACTTTGCTGCATTTGCTCATCTTCCCACCTGCTTATTAAAGATAATTCCTATATCGGATTAGTGTAGTATGGCTTTAATCTCTTTTGATACCATTCACGCTTTGAAGGCATCCCCCGTCTATCGTATACAGCAAAGCCCTAATGCTACACGTATAGCTATACACTCGTATTCATGGTTATCTCAAACACCCCAAGGATTGCTTTGGCGGCCTCGGCGCGAGTAGCCGTGTTGTTAGGTCTGAAGGTAGTATCTTGGTATCCCTTAACGATGCCGGCTTCCACGCAGGAATTAATCGAATTTTCCGCCCAATGCCCCGAAATATCTTTTAGTTCACTTGCGCTAGCAGTTAGATTCATTGCTTTGGTAATAATGACAACGATCTCAGCACGGGTGATCTTGTTAGTCGCACCGAAGTTACCATCTGGATATCCAGAGATAGCATTGTGTGCCTTGGCCGTCTCCACATACTTGAATTCCCAGGTACCGCTTGGTATATCATTAAAGGATGGCGCTGCAGGATCGATAAGAGTCCAACCCTGTGCCAGGCAAATCATCTTGACGAACTCCGCACGGGTAACCGTCGCTGCCGGTCTAAATGAACCATCTTTGTATCCTTCGATGATACCTCGCTCGACGAGAGCCGAGACGCAACTTTGAGCCCAATGCGATATACCTAGATCGCTAAAATGCGAGTTTGGCATAAACCGTGTGCTGGTAGTTTGGGTAGTCTCATAGGTGCTGGTCTCGGGTGATCCACTTGCTGCCTCGCTACTGCCAGCGCTAAGGGTTCCAGCAGTACTGGTTGATGGCACCAACCCTGTATACGTGTCATCCTCGCAGACTCTGCGGCAGTCTATATCTACCGTATCTGTCGCTTCTGACCAGGTAAGCATGGAACCGGAGTGCTGCAGGCTCAATTCCCCAAGCGGAGCTAGCGACAAGGTAGGATTACCTGGAGAACCATATCCTGAGAAAAAAGTATCGGTTGGGTTAAACGGGATAGCCACCGCCAGTGGAGCTAGGACTGCTGTAATAATTATAAGACTCACCGTAAATACGGCAAGGAACCGTGCGCTTTGCACCTTGCCCTTCAAAAAGCCTGCGTATTTCAACTGTATTTCCTCCTAGTGCTACGTAACAAAATCAACTTCGAGTGCTAATGTATCTAGTGCATACTGGCTTTTATCCGCGATTGTGACTCCTGTGTTTATCTTATAAAGCAATCGAGCACAATATCGGCAAAGAGTAGCGGGTCTTGATTGCAAACCGGCAGATTATTAGGAAATATATAATAAAGGGGCGAAGTTGGTCTCCGCCCCTTAAAGTTATTTCGATGCATCGTTATTTGCTTCTATTACCGCATCTTATGCTGTCGAGCCGCCTGCGCCAAGAACCGCCTGGGCCGCAGCCAACCTTGCGAGTGGCACGCGGTACGGCGAGCAGCTTACGTAGGTCAGACCTATCGCATGGAACTTCTTGACCGAGTCGGGGTCGCCGCCGTGCTCACCGCAAACGCCCAGTTTTAAATCAGGGTTGGTCTTGCGGCCGCCTTCGCAGCCCATTGCGACAAGCTTCGCTACGCCGTCGTCGATTGTCTCGAACGGGTTTCTCGGCAGGATCTTGCGCTCGAGATACCGTGGCAGGAATTTTGCCTCGATGTCGTCGCGGCTGAAGCCGAACGCCATTTGGGTGAGGTCGTTCGTGCCGAAGGAGAAGAAGTCGGCAACGGTCGCTATCTCGTCCGCGGTTATGGCAGCGCGAGGAATCTCGATCATGGTCCCGATTTTGTAATCGACATCGACGCCGGTAGCGGCGATGACTTCGGCGACCACCTTTTCGCTCTCCTCACGAAGTGTGCTGAGTTCGTTGATTACTGAGACCAGCGGTATCATGATCTCGACTCTCGGGTTGAGACCCTCTTTCTTCAACTGGCAGGCGGCCTCCATAATGGCGCGCACCTGCATCGCGTAAAGCTCGGGGTGCATGATACCGAGTCGGCAGCCGCGTAAGCCCAGCATCGGGTTCATCTCGGCCATCTTCTCGACGCTGTCTAAAAGCTCTTGCTTTGGCGCCATCTCGGCTGCGGGTGCACCGCTCATCTCCATCCTGGTGAGCTCGACTTTCAAATCTGTCGGGTTCGGAAGGAACTCGTGGAGCGGTGGGTCGAGCAACCTGATGGTAACCGGCAGGTCGTTCATGGCCTTGAAGATGCCGATGAAGTCGTCCCTTTGGACTTTAAGAAGCTTTGTGAGCGCATCTTCCTGCTCTTCTTTGCTTTTTGCCAGGATAAACTGCTGGACGATCGGTAGGCGGTCGCCGAGGAACATATGCTCGGTACGACAGAGCCCGATACCCTCGGCCCCGAACTGACGGGCTTTTTCCGCATCCTCCGGGGTATCGGCGTTGGTGCGAACACCAAGTCTTCTAATCCCGTCCGCCCATCCAAGAATTAAATCGAATTCCTTGGTCGGTGTCGGCGGGACAAGCGCCACTTCACCGAGAACAACACGGCCGGTAGTGCCGTCGATCGATACAATGTCACCCTCTTTTACCTGGGTGCCGTCAACTGAGAATACTTTATTCTTCGCGTCGATCAGCATGGCGTCGGCGCCGCACACACAGGGTTTGCCCATACCGCGCGCGACAACCGCCGCGTGGCTGGTCTTACCGCCATGGCTGGTTAAGATTCCCTGTGCCGCGACCATACCGTGCAGGTCATCCGGGGTAGTCTCCCAGCGGGTGAGGATTACTTTCTCACCTTGTGCAGCCATCTCTTCTGCGGTATTGGCATCGAACACGACTTTACCGACCGCAGCGCCCGGTGACGCGTTAAGGCCTTTTGTTAAGACCTGGACGTTCGCTTTAGGGTCAAACTGTGGGTGAAGAAGCTGGTCGAGCTGCTCTGGATCGATTCGCTGAACGGCCTCGTTTTTCGTTATCAAGCCTTCCGTAACCATATCGGCCGCGATTCTCAAAGCCGCGGCAGCGGTTCTCTTGCCGATCCTGGTCTGGAGCATCCAGAGTTTGCCCTGCTCGATGGTAAACTCGGTATCGCACATATCTTTATAGTGCTTCTCGAGCGTTATCAGAATCCCGAAGAGCTGGTCGGCAAGCTCAGGCATCTCGTTTTTCAGGTTGGTAAGCTGCTGGGTGACCCTGATGCCGGCTACGACATCCTCACCCTGGGCGTTGATAAGATAATCGCCATAGGGATAGTTCTCACCGGTTGCGGCATCGCGGCTGAACGCAACGCCAGTCGCAGAGGTATTGCCTTTGTTGCCGAAGACCATGGTCTGCACGTTAACGGCAGTGCCGAGGTCGTCCGGAATCTTATAGAGCTTGCGATAGTCGATCGCTCTTTTGTTGCCCCAGCTTTTGAAGACTGCTTCGATCGATAAGTGCAGCTGCTCCTTCGGGTCTGTCGGGAAGTCTATTCCGGCGTGCTCTTTGACGATTCCCTTAAACGTCCCGACAAGCTCTTTCAAGTCATCGGCTGAAAGGTCGGTGTCGTATTTCACGCCAACCTTCGCCTTAAGCTCGTTGATGGCTTCCTCGAAAAGCTCACCCTCGACCCGGAGCACGACCTTTCCAAACATCTGCACAAAGCGGCGATACGAGTCATACGCGAACCGCTCGTTGCCGGTCTGTTTCGTAAGGCCCTGGACCGCATCGTTGTTCATACCGAGGTTGAGAACTGTGTCCATCATACCCGGCATGGAGAACGGGGCACCCGAGCGTACGGATACGAGCAGCGGATCATTTGGATCGCCGAGCTTCTTTCCCATCGTCTCTTGTAAGGTGTTGAGGTGTACGTCTACTTCATCAAGAAGACCATCCGGGAAACGTCCTGTCTGGTAATACTCGTTGCAGGCTCCGGTTGTGAGCGTAAAGCCCGGAGGCACCGGTAGACCGATACGAGTCATCTCGGCGAGGTTGGCACCTTTACCGCCGAGAACGTACTTCATGTCGGCCGATCCCTCATTGAAATCGTAGACGTATTTTGTCTTGCCTGGCATTTCATTCCCCCCAAAATTAATTTATCTCTCTATATTTTTAAGTTAAATATATTAAAATCAGCCGCAAGGCCCGGTGCGCCCACGCCTTGTAGTGGCTGTTGTGTGTCTGATCTATGTACAACTTATATCCGGCTATGCCTGGCTTATCTTTGAGAAATCCGCGATACTTGAGAAGCACTCCATGCAATAATTAAGAAGCCTAATCCGGTTGGTTTTAACATCCTCTTCCTTCGCCATGACCAGAACTTCATCAAAGAATTTATCTATCGGGGCCCGTAAGCGGGCTAGTATAGTTATAGCTGACGGATAATCGTTGCCGGCTTGCGTTAGATATTTCTCTACCTCAACCAGGGTCTCGTAAAGCTCTTTCTCCGCGGGTTCCTGGAAAAGGCCTGGGTCGACTTCTGTGCCCAGCTCAAGCTTGGCGAGATTCTTGCACCTCGTGAAGGCGACTAGGACATCGGCCATCTCGGGGGTATCGAGCTTTTTAGCCAGGGCCTCAGCTCTTCTTCTGATGTCGACCATGTCGTCGATCGACCTGCCGCCGACCGCTTCAACAACCTCAAGCGGTAATTCCTTCCCGAGAAGATAGGCGCGCAGCCTTCCCCGGATGAAATCTTCAGTGATTTCGGCCGTTACATCCTGGTCGAAGTCTACTCCCTGGTCTTTATAGAGACCGAGCGCGAGATCAATCATCGCGCGCATCGAAATATCCATATCGTTTTCGAGGATTATTGAGACAATACCGTACGCCTGCCTGCGAAGCGCATACGGGTCTTCCGAGCCCGTTGGAATCAATCCTGCGGCAAGGATGCCCGCGATAGAATCGAGTTTATCGGCAATGCTTACGATGCGCCCGGTCGTCGTTTTGGGCAGGATATCTCCCGCCGAACGCGGTAGGTAATGCTCGAAGATGGCCGTCGCGACTTGCTCGGGCTCGCCGGACACGCGGGCGTACTCCATCCCCATAACGCCCTGGAGCGTCGGGAACTCGCCGACCATTTCAGTTACGAGATCGGCCTTGCATAAATAGGCGGCTCTCACAGCGTAGTCCACTTCGGTCTCGCCGAGACCCAGGCTTTTTGCGATCTCTTCTGAGAGCCGCACGTCCCTCTGTATCTTTTGGAACACTGAGCCCAGTTTCACCTGGAAGGTTACGCCGGCGAGCTTATCCACATAGGCATCGAGCGACAGCGAGCTGTCGGACTCAAAAAAGAACTTGGCGTCCGAAAGCCGTGCCCGGATGACCCTCTCATGCCCTTTTTGGATGAGCGAGGTGAACTCGGGGTTGCCGTTGTTTATTACGATAAAGTTGGGTAGCAGTTTGCCCGCCGTGTCCT
>NZ_JBTSLF010000012.1:16670-29153 GCF_054640775.1 Candidatus Aquicultor sp.
GTCCTCGACCGGGAAGTAGCGCTGGTGCGCCTCCATGGCGGTAACCAACACGTCGCGCGGGAGCGCCGTAAACTCGCTCGAGAAGCTTCCACGAATGGCGTGCGGGTACTCGACAAGCTCAAGGACCTCGTCGAAAGTCTGCTCGTGCACGACAGCCCTGCCGCCGGTATCCCGGACGGTATCCCGGATGCCCGTTTTGATTAACTCGGCGCGCCTTGTTTGATCGACGATTACCTTGTTCGCCTCGAGGGCGCCCAGGTAATCGGCAGGTTGTGCGATCGGCACCGGATTGTTTGCCAGAAGCCTGTGCCCCATGCTCTCCCTGCCGGATTCGACCCCATCCACGCTAAACGGTATGACGTTGTTCCCAAAAAGCGCCACGATCCAGCGAATCGGCCTGACAAAACGGATATCTCCGTCACCCCAGCGCATGGCCTTCGGGAACGAGAGTGAAAGTATTAATTCGGGAAGGATGGTAACGAGGATTTCCTCAGCCCCACTGCCTTCCTCCTCTTTTATGGCAAAAACATAGTCGCCACCATCAACCGTGCGCACCTCGAGGGATTCCACGGGCACGCCCTGGGATTTCGCAAAGCCCATAGCGGCTTTTGAGGGTTGGCCGTCTTCGGCATAGGCCACTTTTTTAGCGGGCCCTTTTACCTCGTGGACGGCCTTGGCCTGACGCCCATCAAGCCCTTCTATAAGAAGCGCGAGCCGTCGTGGTGCGCCATAGGTCGTTATATCATTAAATTCAAGACGGTATTTATTCAACAGAAGCCCGGCCCGTTCTCTGAGCTGCTCCATGCCGATAGTGACTGATGCGGCCGGTATCTCTTCGGTTCCAATCTCAAGAAGCAGGTCTTTTTTACTCACTTACCGCCACCGCCTTTTTTAAGAGCGGAAACCCCTGCTCTTCTCTCTGTGTTAAGTATGCCTGGGCGCTCATACGCGCAAGGTCGCGCACCCTTCCAATAAACCGGGTGCGCTCGGTGACGCTCAAGGCGCCCCGGGCATCGAGAAGGTTAAAGGCATGCGAGCACTTGAGCACGTAGTCGTAGGCCGGTAACACAAGCCCCGCCTCGAGCGTGCGTTTTGCCTCAGCCTCATAGGTATCGAAGAGGCCGAAGAACATCTGCACGTCGGCCACGTCAAAGTTGTACGCCGACCCCTGGACCTCATTCTGGCGGTGTACTTCGCCGTACGTTACGCCCTCGGCCCATTCCAGCTCAAAAACGCTCTCCTTCTCCTGGATGTACATCGAGAGGCGCTCGAGGCCATAGGTGATCTCGGCGCAGACCGGTTTTACATCGATACCGCCGACTTGCTGGAAATATGTGAATTGGGTGACCTCCATGCCGTCGAGCCAGACTTCCCAGCCCAGACCCCATGCGCCAAGCGTTGGAGATTCCCAATCGTCTTCAACAAAGCGAATGTCGTGTTTAGAAAGGTCAAAGCCGATAGCCTCGAGACTTTTAAGGTAGATATCCTGTACATCATTGGGCGATGGCTTGAGAATGACCTGGAATTGATAGTAATGTTGCAGTCTGTTCGGGTTCTCGCCGTAACGACCGTCTGTCGGCCGCCTCGAGGGCTGCACGTAGGCCACATTCCACGGCTCGGGACCCAGCGAACGTAAAAACGTAGCCGGGTGAAACGTCCCGGCTCCGACCTCACTATCGTACGGCTGTACAATAAGGCAGCCGTACTGCGCCCAATACGACTGAAGGGTTAAAATCAGTTGCTGAAAATTCACTAAACCAGCCTCTTTCGTTCAATCTTGTATCGAGTCTTTTCTTGAATTTCCGGTTTATTAAAGGGTTCAACCTCATATTTTAGCAAACAACACCAGATTAGCGCTATACCCCCTCAGGACTAGCCGCTAACTGTTGCAAACAAGCTGGCTCAGACATTCTCTGCTTTTAAGCCGGGCTTGTATGTAATAGGCTATATAGTCGTGCATCAAGAGGTAGAGTTCGTCCTCCGTGCGCGCGATAACATCCATATCGATGACTTCGAGAAGCGGTCTTCTAAGCAATCGTGAGAGCGTCTCTACCGCTGCGGGTGTGACGGCAATGCTGGTTCTGTCCGAGACTTTACAGTCATCGCACACGACACCGCCCCACTGAAAGCTGAAGTGCATCTTGGCACCCAGGCCTTTTTCACAGACCACGCAGCGCCCAAGCTTCGGCATGTAGCCGGAGATCGCCATGAGCTTTATATCAAACGCAATCAAAAGCAGCCTGAAATTCTTCTTGGCCCCAGAAATCACGCTCAACCCTTTTAGCAAAAGGTTATACAGCGACACATCACGCTCACCTTCGATAGCTACCTTGTTTACAAGGTCAAGCATGGCCGAACCGTAGGTTATCCGGTCGAAGTTGTCTCGTATCCCGGAAAACGAATCGATGATCTCGGCCTGCGTCACGATGTCCAGGTTTCTACCTTTGTAAAGCACCAGGTCCACATGCATGAACGGCTCGAGACGGCTGCCGAACTTGCTCTTGGTTTTCCTGACACCCTTTGCAACCGCGCCTACTTTCCCCAAATTGCTGGTGAGAATCGTGATTATACGGTCAGCCTCGCCAAGCTTATGGGTTTTTAAAATGATACCTTTAGTTTTATATAACGACATGAAGCCCCCGGTAATTGGAATATTTTATCAGTCGATGGATAGAGTACACCACTGGTTAGATTTTTGAAATCATAATAATTCAAGGCCCATCCGGTTTTGGGGTAATATCTATCTGCTTTTATTTTAGCTGATTTGCACCTTATTTATAAGGTATTTAAAACGAATTACGTTATTGATGTAACTCGTTAAAGCATTATCAGAGTAAACTATTCCTTATTTATACCACAAAGTGCAAGCAAGTGCCGAGGGGGCTGGGGATAGTATAAAATTACGCCGGCACAAGGACGGCTTCTCTAGCGCCAAGGGTTGGCCGCCGGCGGGACGTAGCCTTTGCCGAACGCCTGCTCGACGATATCAACGCTCGCGCTTGTCCCAATACGGTTTGCACCTGCATTGAGCAAAGATATTGCCTGCTGAGATGTCCTGATGCCGCCGGAGGCCTTTATTCCCATCTCAAACGGCAAATTCGACCGCAAAAGCTCAACATCCTCAACGGTGGCGCCACCGGTGGTGAAACCAGTATTCGTCTTAACGAAATCAGCGCCGGCGCGCTCGACGATATGGGCTGCTCGGATCTTCTCGTCATCGGTTAAGAGCCCGGTCTCTATGATCACCTTTACGATGATGTCGCGGCCGGCTCCGACCTCACCTCTACGGGCGGCTTCGACAACGGCTCGTATGTCGTTATACACCTCATCAAACAAAGTGGACTTTAATGCACCGACATTCATCACCATATCGATTTCATCTGCGCCCTCATCGATGGCCTCGCGGGTCTCATGAACTTTAGCGCCGGTCGTAGTCTCGCCCAGAGGGAATCCGGCGACAGTACAGACTTTTACCACCGAGTCCCGTAATAGTCGGAATGCGGTGTTCACATAAAACGGTGCTATACACACCGATGCGAAATTGTATTTTATAGCTTCCGCACAAAGTCGCTCGATGTCTTTCACCGTCGCGTCGGGTTTCAAATTCGTATGGTCGATGCTTTTAGTTAGCTCTTCCTGCCTCATCTATGTTCTCCTCCACTCATCCCAGCAAAAAGTTTGGGTGTCCATCCATATATGCAGCCGCTTAAATATCGGCGATTACATGTATTATTGCCAAAATCGCCGGTTGTAAAAACTCGAACGGGATTATTTATCCTTTATGAGCTAAATTGTTTCGCTTAGGCACATTAAATAAGAAGTTTTATCATCAGGGTTGCAAGACCCAGGAATGTCAGGAAGCCGAACACATCCGTAAATGTGGTGACGATAACACCGGAACCCAGGGCCGGGTCCTGGCGAAGGATTCTCAGGATAATCGGGATGCCGGCCCCGGCCAAACCCGCAATCGCCATGTTAATGGTCATAGCCATGAAGAGGACCAGACCAAGGTACGGATTACCCCTTGTAAAATAGGCGACTAAACCGGCGAGTATCCCGGTTGTAGCACCTATTACCATGCCGATTCCTACTTGACGGGCGATAACGCGCATGCCCTCTTTGAACTCGAGCTGTCCCAATGCAATACCCCTCGTCGTAACAGTGAGGGTTTGCGTTCCCATATTTCCACCCATACCGGCGACAATCGGCATAAAGGCCGACAATATGACTAACTTGCCGATAGTGCCCTGAAATTCATACACGACTCCCGCTGCAAAAAAAGCGGTAAGCAAGTTAAAGGTCATCCAGGGAAGCCGGTTCTTGATCGACTCGATAGCGCGGCTATCAAGTTTCTCTTCGCGGGTGACGCCACCAAGACGATAGATATCTTCGCTTGCCTCTTCCTCGATAACGTCGACGACATCATCGATGGTTATGATACCGAGCAGGTGGTGCTCGTGATCGACTACCGGCATGGCCAGCAAGTCGTAACGCGACATGATGTTTGCGACCTCTTCCTGGTCGGTATCGACATCGACATAAATCACGTTGGGGTTCATGATCTCTTCGACGCTCTGATTTGCTTTTGCGATAATAAGGTCGCGAAGCGAAATCACGCCGACAAGCTGGTTGTCCTTGTTAACAATAAAAACATAATAGATGGTCTCGGCTACCGGGGCTCTTTCGCGCAACAGCTCGATGGATTCCTGGGCGGTTAAGTCTTTGCGCAGAGCGACAAACTCCGGGGTCATGATGCCGCCGGCCGTGTCTTCCTTGTGCTGCATCAACTTGAGCGCCTCGGCGGCTTCCTCGCGGTTCATCGAAGCCAGGATACGATTGGCGTCTTCTCTGTCAAGCTCACCCAGGAGGTCGGCCACATCGTCGGGCGACATCTCCTCCAGGATATCCGAGACCAGCGGGGTATTGAGCAGGTCAACGATATCAGCCTGCTCGTCCTCGTCCATCTCCTGGAACGCTTCCGCGGCGCTTGGAATATCCCAGGACTCGAATATCCGCTTCTGCTCCTCATCGGGCATATTGGTCACGATTTCGGCGGCATCGGCGGGATGAAGTTTGTCCAGGAGGGCGATGACCTTCTGTAGTTCGTCTTTTTTTAATAGGTTTTCCGCTGCTATAAGCAGTATCTTGTTTCTCTCCTGCACCTGGTACCTCGGTATCTTTATAGAATTATTCGGTGTACCCGAATTGGCGCACGTAGCGCTCGTCTTTGCGCCAGTCCTTCTTGACGCGAACCCGCAGGTCTAGGTAGACCTGGCTGCCGAGAAGCTGCTCTATTTCGGCACGTGCGGCCGAGCCGATGTCTTTCAGCATGCGCCCGCCTTTGCCGATGAGAATACCCTTTTGGGATTCGCGCTCGACAAAAATCGTGGCGAATATGTCTACGATTCCGCCATCCTTTCGCGGCTTCATCTCCTGCACCTCGACGGCAACGCTATAGGGCACTTCTTCTCTCGTCAACTCCAGGACTTTCTCGCGGACGAACTCGGCCACGATAACACGTTCCGGCTGATCTGTGATCATGTCGGGCGGGTAATACTGCGGACCTTCGGGAAGAAGCTCCAGTACCCTCGCAATAAGTTTGTCGACGTTTTCGCCCGTTGCACCCGATATAGGGATAATATCGTCGAACTCGCCCAGTTGACGCGCAACTTCCATTTGCACCTCGAGGTCTTGCGGCTGAACTTTATCGATTTTGTTAGGCACAAGGATTTTCCGCGTGGGCAATGTCGAGATCTCGTTGGCGATAAACAAATCGCCTGTGCCGATGACCTGTGATGCATCGACCATAAAAATCACCGCCTCGACATCTTTCAACGTCTTTCTAACGATCTGGTTAAGCTGCGCCCCTAACGCGTCTTTCGGCTTATGTAAGCCCGGCGTATCGATTAGGATAACCTGAGCATTCTCGAAATTAAGAACCGCCCTTATGCTGTTTCTGGTCGTTTGCGGCTTGTCGGAGATGATTGCGATCTTGCGCTGTGCTAAAGAGTTCAGAAGCGTTGATTTTCCGGTGTTCGGACGACCGACAATGGCGACGAATCCAGACCTGAACGTATTCTTTTGTCCACCGCTATTCAGTTGTTTGTCACCGTTTTTCATGATCACTCTTCCAGTTCTAACTTATTTAGGTTCTATTCACTTACCTGCATCTTGCTTAGGTTTAATTCATAAAGCAGTCTATCGATCCCGGGGCCGTATTCATCTGCAAGCTCTGCGACCTGTTCAAAACCCGCTTTCCGGTAGACGCTGATTGCCTGCTTACATTCGGGATCGACCGTAAGCTGGATTTTTTTGATGCCTTCGTCCCGCAGCACGCGTAGAAGCTCGTGTAGAAACTGCGTACCGAAACCCATGCTCCGCCTGTCTTCCCGTATCGCAAAGCCGACGACAAAGGCAAGCTCGGGGTCTTTCCAGTCCTTAAGCACATCGGCTACGCCGCAGAGCGCATCACCGCACTTTAGCACGAAGACCGCACCGTGTCGAATGAAGACCGGGAACGTCCAGTGATTCAATCCGCCCTCGCCAAACGCCTCGGCTTCTACGCGTGAAAGCTCATCAAGAAGCCGTGTATCGAATTGGCTCAGGCGCTCAACGGTAAGCTCTTGCATCGCTCGCTATCTCTTCTCATTGAAGAGCTGCTCGTTTGTAAACGCCGTGGGAAGCAGGTCTTTTAGCTTAGCTTTTTTGACCTCGCCCGCGATGTTGGCCATGATAATCCTGGTTTCGGGACCGAACTCAGCCAACACCTGGCGGCAAGCCCCACAAACGGGGCACGGCGTAGGACCGTCGGCGACAACTGCGAGGGCCTCGAAGCTGCGACAACCCGCGGTTACCGCGTTCGCCACCGCAACGCGTTCGGCGCACATCGTTAGACCGTAGACCGCATTCTCCACATTGGCCCCGAAAAACACGCGCCCGTCCTCACACAGAAGCGCCGCCCCGACCCGAAACCCCGAATACGGCGCATACGCATTCTGCCTCGCCTGTATAATGGCCGCCTGTATTAATTCGTTATCTTCCATTGAAGTAATCCTTATTTAAAAAAGGTCTAGCTGCTTACTGCGTACTCCCTACTGCCTACTAAGACCCACACTCCAGACCCATAAAACTACACGACTTCCCTGTTCTCGTTCTCAGTCGCTTCTTCACGGGTAACTAGGATTTTCGATATTCGCCTGCCGATTACCTTCTCGACTTTGAAAGTGAGGTCTTCGAAGCGGACGGTTTCACCGGCGGTCGGGATCCTGCCGACCAGGCTATAGACAAAGCCGCCGATGGTGTCGACGTTATCCCTGGACAGGTTGGTATTAAGCATCTCGTTGGCCTCATCGATGTTAACGCGCGCATCCATTCTAATCGTTCGCTCATCAATAAACTCGACAAGGGTCTCTTCGAGGTCATACTCGTCGAAAATCTCACCGACGATCTCCTCCAGCAGGTCTTCGATGGTGACAAGCCCGGCGGTACCACCGTACTCGTCGACGACGACCGCTATGTGCAGGCGCTTCTTTTGAAGCTCGCGCAGCAGCTCGTCGACCTTTTTCGATTCGGGAACATAATACGCCGGGCGCATCAACTGCCTGAGAGGTATGTCGATCCTGCCTTTACTCATATGTATCAAGAGGTCTTTGGCATAGATAACGCCAACGACATTATCAACCGTTTCTTCATAAACCGGGATTCGCGAATGACCTTCTCTGATAACCAGAGAGAGAACTTCTTCAATGGGCGCATCGATACTTACCGCGACCATATCCATCCTGGGAACCATGACTTCACGCACGATGGTATCGCCAAACTCAAAGATGCTGTGAATGAGTTCTTTCTCTTCTTCTTCAATAACACCGCCTTGTTCCTCCCCGGCGCTGATCATACCGAGCATCTCCTCCTCGGTGACGACCGGCAGTTCCTTGATTGGCTTACCGCCAAACAGCCGGACGAAGACGTTGGCGCTCGAAATGAATATACTCGTCACCGGGTTAAGTATCTTGGAAAGCGCGTTTAAAAACGGCGCGGTCCTGAGAGCTATATACTCTGCGTAACGGGTACCGAATGTGCGCGGTACGATTTCGCCGAATACCAGGATCATGAAGAGCATCACCAAAATGGTTACGAGCAGCGCCAAACTCTGGATATATTGGGACGTAAGTATCGTGGCAAGAGAAACCGCGGCGATATTGACCGTGTCGTCGATCAGCAAAAGCGACGAGAGAATGCGACCCGGATGCATAAGCAGCGAGTCCAGCTCTTTAGAGCCCCGGACATCCTGCTCCACCAGGTAGCCGATTCGAATCCGGCTTACCGAACGTATGGCGCTTCTAATGGCCGTGAACAGGGCCGAGAGACCGACCAGCGCGATGATTATAACGCTATTTACTAACCAGTCTGACAAAAAATATCCTCCTTAAGAAATTAGCGAAAATTTATCACTAACTCATCACTAACTCATGAACTATTAGATGAACTATAAGTATAAATCGGATTAAATGTAAAAGACCTGAAAGATCAGGATAGTTATAAGTATTCCGATCAACCCGCCTGAAACGATTTCAAGCGTGGTATGTATCCCTGCATCCGCCCTGCTGTGAAATACGAGTAGCGCAAGCGCCAACCCGAGTGTTGAGACGATAGGCGAATGACTTATAAACGCTATCGCCGTAAACAGGACGCCCGCGATGGCGCTGTGCCCGCTCGGCCATCCGCCTTGTAAAAAACTGCCGCCGCCGATCCACGCCTTTGCAGAAACCACGATGATCAGCACCAGCAAGAGCGATATTACGGTGATATGCGCCGGCGACTGGCGTACCTTCTGGATAAGGCTCAGGCTGTATGGATTCAACTTCGAGAAAAACACGAAGTAGGCCACTATTATGGCGTTGATGCTTGCGAGAAGAACGGCTCCGGCGGCGACATCTTTCGCCAGTCCGGCGATAGGATCATACGTGGTCGTAACCAGATCGATGGTCGCTTCGATGGCGGTGTTGATAAGCTCTGCCACCATCACAAGCGCCGATGCGAAAATCAGGGCGATGAACGCCCAGGATTCAAGCTTTAAAAAAAGCGCAAGGCCCAGAGCAAACGCGGCGACAGCAAAATGGATTTTCATATTGCGCTGAGTTCGCACTACGTAAATTAGCCCGTCTATAGCATAATTGAAGCTCTGAAGGAGCGATCTACTTTTCATCCGCGAGGATTTCCTTTTCGTGCCCTTCCATGATTTCGGCCTCGGTATCGTCCTGGTGATCGTATCCAAGCAAGTGCAGGATGCCGTGGGTTAAAAGAAGCGCCATTTCCTGTTCGAAACTCTGCCCATATTCCTCGGCCTGCCTGGCAGCCACCGACGGGCAGATAACGACATCGCCCAGTAAATGCGGGTATTCGCTTGTGCCCGGCTCCTCATCCTCGGTCTCGAACGAAAGAACATCCGTAACCGAGTCTTGGCTCCGGTAGTGGGCGTTGAGCCCACGAATTTCATCCTCGTCGACCAGGGCGATACTTAACTCAACGTCGTCCTCGACTTTTTCATGAGCAAGCGCTATCCGTGCCACCCTTAAAAGAAGCTTATCATCTACCGGCACATCTTGCTCGTTACTTATTAGGATTTCCATGAGCGGCCAGACTCCTTGTCTGAGGGAGGGGCACCGTCGGGTACTCGATCCTCGTATGGTATAAGCTGCTTAATACTTGCGTAAAGCTTCGGATAATCTTTTCTAAATCGTTTAACGTGAGGTCGCTTTCATTGAGCTGACCATCGTCAAGTTTGCTCTGTACTATTCGCTTGATGAGCTGCTCGATTCTTCCGGGTGACGGCTTTGTTATCGTACGCGCCGCCGCTTCGACCGAGTCGGCCAGCATTACGAGCGCCGCCTCTTTCGTACCCGGGCGGGGGCCCTGATATCTAAAATTCTCTTCGCTGACACACTCTTTAACGATGTTCTCTTTTGCCTTTGCATAGAAATATGCGACCACGCTGCTGCCGTGGTGCTCGTTGATAATATCGACGATCTCCCGGGGCAGGCGCTGCTTCTTCGCCATCTCGACCCCCTCTTTTACGTGTGAGGTGATGATAAGGCAGCTGAGGCTCGGGTTGGTATGGTCGTGTGGATTCTCGCCGCCGACCTGGTTCTCTACGAAAAAGAGCGGTCGTTTTATCTTGCCGATGTCATGATAATAGGCGCCGACTCTCGCCAGAAGCGGGTTCGCCCCTATCTCTTCCGCGGCGCTCTCGGCAAGGTTTCCGGTCATGATGCTGTGGTTATACGTGCCGGGGGCTTTCATCATAAGCTCGCGTAACAACGGCTGGTTGGCGTATGAAAGCTCAACGAGCTTGATATCCGTTGTGATTCCGAAGGCCTTCTCGAGAAACGGTAGCGCCCCGATTGTTAACACCGCGGTTGAAATACCGCCGAGCAAACCCCAGCCAAGGTTCTTGAGAACCTCGAACCAGCCTGCGCCGCTTAAGAGGGTTGTGATTAACGCTAATACGGTAGTCGCCAGCGTCACCCAGGCGCCCGCAAGAACCAGGTCGGTGCGGTGCCTGATATTGTAGGTCGCAAAGATCGCAAACAGGCCGGTCAGCAGACCATACAGCGCATACTGGTAGTTCTGCCCCGCGATCAATCCCGAGAACAAACTGATCATCAGAACCATCAAGACGGATGTCTCGACGCCGAACAGAAGCGCCGTAAGCATCGCGGCGGCGGCGACCGGAATCAAGAAAAACGAGTAAAAGGGGCCGACGAATTTAGCTAAAAGAATCGTTGTAGTAAATATGATGCCGAGTACGGCAATCAACCTGTCGTTCTTATAGATACGTAGCTGGTAATGATGCAGGTAGAGAGAAAATGCCAAAAACGCGACGAGCGCAAAGAGCGAAAGTCCGCCGATCCTTACAAGGTCGATACCCCGCCTCATCAGGCCGAGTTCCTTGAGGATTTTTTCCTGGCCGCTTGAGACGATCTCGCCCTCACGAACCACTATTTCACCCTTCTGTTTGCTGACTACAACCGGAAGAATGCCGTTAGACGCCTCTTTTCTCAGCCGCTCTGTCGCTTTCTCGTCGTAGAAGAAGTTGGGTTTAAGGTAGAGCGTGCCGACTTCGGCGATGATGGCGCTTTTATCTTTATCCTCGGTGAGGCTGCCGGCCATGCTTCTAAACTCACTCTTCTTGTTGATGAGGTTCTCCGCTGTCACCCGGTCCCTGTAAGCCTGGTCGACCTGGCTTACTATCGTGGACTCAGCTGAGTTTAAGTCGGCGTCCGGTGTGGCGAGAAGGATTTCCAGCACACTCTTATCAAACGTCGCGCCAACCTCTTTTGAGAGCAGATCGAGTTTCGCCTCAGGGGTGAGCGCCTGGTTGATGCGCACCTGGTGCACCGCGTTAAAGAACTTATGGACGAGATCGATCACCTGATTTTCAACAGCCCAGTCCCTGTTGTAGACCTTTTGAACATGGGTGGCGGCCTCTTTGCGAAGCGCCTCGGTCCCATCGAAATCGACGAACTCGACATCTCGGGAAGCTTTAATCGTTTTCGGGCTTGGTTTTCCAATTTGAATACCGGAAAGTCGATCCGGAAGGAAGTCGATGGTAAGTGTGGCAAGAACGACCGCAAAGATGAGCGCAACGAGTAAGGACCGGCGAAGATCTGTGCTTCGCCAATCAAGCTTTGCGTAGAACTCTTTTGCTTTCGCGAGGCCAAAGTCGGCGGTCATGGCTTAGTTCTTTGAACCTCTTTCATCGTCATGCTGCTTATAGGCTTCGACTATTCTCTGAACAAGCTTATGACGAACCACATCGCGGGCCGTAAGATGGACAAAACTGATGCCATCGATTCCCGCCAAAATATTTTCTATGACGAGCAGACCCGAGTGTTGTCCCTGCGGCAGGTCGATTTGCGTCGCGTCGCCGGTAACAACTATCTTTGAGCCGAACCCAAGCCGTGTCAGAAACATCTTCATCTGCTCCGGCGAGGTATTCTGGGCTTCGTCCAAAATTATGAACGAGTCGTTGAGCGTGCGCCCCCGCATATAAGCAAGCGGGGCTACCTCTATCGTTCCACGTTCCATTAAGTGCTGGAACTGCTCAGCATCCATCATATCATAAAGTGCGTCGTAAAGTGGCCGTAAATATGGGTCGACTTTTTGATATAAGTCCCCCGGCAGATAGCCGAGTCTCTCACCAGCTTCAACAGCCGGCCTGGTCAGGATAATCCTTCCGACTGTCTTATCTTTTAGGGCGCGCACGGCCATCGCCATCGCCAGATACGTCTTTCCGGTCCCCGCCGGGCCGATCGAAAAGGTAACCGTACTCTTACGAATCGCGTCTATATACGCCTTTTGTCCCGCAGTTTTCGGTCCGATTGCTTTTCTGCGGTGGGTGATGATGATATCGGAATAGATGCTTGACGGGGAGATCTGATCATCACCGAGAACAAGCTCGACACTATGCTCTACCTTTTGGGG
>NZ_JBTSLF010000013.1:0-28706 GCF_054640775.1 Candidatus Aquicultor sp.
GTAGATGAGACGACCCCGGATCAGCCGCTCGTCTACGTCCAGGGCGAAGGACAGATAATCCCAGGGCTTGAAAAGAACCTTGAAGGCCTTGGCGCCGGCGATAAGAAAGAGGTCGTTGTAGAGCCCGAGGAAGCATACGGGGAGTACTCTGAAGAGCGGCTTATGCACGTCCCACGAGAAGACTTACCTGCAGACGTCGAACCCGAGGTCGGCATGCAGCTCCAGGCCATGAGCGATAACGGAAGCATGTTTGTAGGCATCATAACCGATGTCAACTCCGATCACGTCGATGTCGATTTCAACCACCCTCTTGCCGGTAAAACACTGCGCTTCGAAATACAAGTCCAAGACGTCGAGGGCTAAAACACAAAACAAATAGCAAGGAAAAATAAAGACCGGTGCCGGCTACACATTATGTGTTCTCCGACACCGGTTTCCCGGCTAGTCTATGATTTACACTGCTAATGCACTTTAGTGCACTGTTATATCTGATTACCTGATTAAATGAACCAGTTGATTTGCGAATCGAGAGCCGACGCTATCGCCATTGATGCACCGGCGGCCGGTTCCATACCATCGATTAAGTCTTCCTGCTTTAATCCAAAAGCATCCATAGTCATTTGTCACGGTATGAACTTTATGCCCGACATCAGCGCCATCTCAATGAGGGTGTCGAGTTCCGCGACCTTTTCGTGCTTGAAGATCTTCCTCATCATCCAGGTACCCATGCCGCCCATGTTCATCTGAGATATTTTAAGCCTGCTGGTATGACCTTTCTTCATAAATCCCATCATCTTCGTCATCCAGTCCTTGCCCGTGATCCCAAGGTTCTTTTTCTTGAACGCTAACAGACCCCAGAAGGTAACGAATACGGTAACCTCTACGTCATAGGCGGCTGCAGTAGTCGCCAGTATAAGTTGTGGGTATACCTTATCTAGATCATCGCTCCAAGCGACTATCGTCGCTCTCTTAGGTGCTTCAGCTTCGCTCACGCTCAGTAGCCTCCTTAAAAATCTTATAATCCATTCAATACATATCGCTAGAATTTTCGAATTATATGTCTGAGCTGGTAGTTAGTGTCTCTAGCTTGTTAATCGGCAAGGTTGTGGTAAACATTAACACATCAGCATGCGCTTACTACAACCCGCTAAACCGCCTCCCTGTGTTTAACTGCGCAGGCCAGGCTCTAAACTAAGGCCATAGCGACCGTAACCACCTCCGCACTCAACATGGTAAGTCACGCGGTTTGTTGATACTCAGCATATTAACAATATACTATACGGGGTATTATACACTAAGCTCGAATAAAATGGAAGTAAACAGTTAATAAGCCCTTTAGCCTGTTTTAAAACTACACGCTGAACTCTTTTCGCACTTGATAAGTGCAATTTCTGCTATTACTGCGAGCACTTGCTCGAACGCAAGGTATTTAATTACAGGATTATTATTCCAGATTTATAGCTGTAGGGGGTACGGTGAGGGGTATCAGCCGGCGCTGATCCCCAGGTCTGCGATAGTAAACAACGTCTCGAGCTTATAGCCCTTATCGCGAATGATATCGCTCCCGCCCTGCTGCCTGTCGACGAGACAAATGGCCTTTATGACGTGGTGCCCTTCACTTTCGGCGGCCTCTATTGCTTCAAGGATTGACCCGCCTTTTGTTATAACATCGTCTACAATGATGACGTTTGAGCCTGGCTCAATCGGCCCTTCGATGCGCTTCATCATCCCGTGCGCCTTCTGCCCTTTTCGCACGATAAACGCCTCGACCGGCCTGCCCTTTTCGTAGCTCTTCACGGCAACGGCCGTAGCTATCGGATCTGCGCCCAGCGTTAAGCCGCCCACTGCATCGGCGTCCTCAAGCATATCGGAGAGCACCTCACCGATCAAAAATGCGCCCTCAGCATCCAGCGTGACCTTCCTGCAATCGATATAGTAGGTACTCTTTTCTCCCGACGAGAGAGTAACCTCTCCAAGAATTACCGCTTTTTCTTTTAATACGTCCCGCAATCTCTCTTTGTAGTCAGCCATGGATACCTCCTGATTTTTTGCTTCGACCAGTGTAACACATATCAGGCGATAGCTCATAGGCTCAACTTGCATGCCACATATCATAAACAAAGGGGCGGAAACCATCCGCCCCTTTGTTGAACTCTTCCTTATTGGTTGTCTTTAAACCCGCCTAGTCTACTTCCAAAAACTCGACCTCGCCCGTAGCGAGCTCGTATTTGGCGCCAACGACTTTGAATTTGCCTTTCTCGATGAGTTCTTTGACGATCGGGCTGTTGGCCTCGATGTCCTTGACGACCGCCTTGACGTTCTCAACGACGGCGTCCTCGATAATAGCAGATTCTTCTTTATCCCTGGATTTTGCGATTTCAACAGATGGCTCGATTTTGGAAGCGATTGCGCCTATGTTCGGTGGGATTTCACCACCCTCAACCGTTGCTTGGACCGCACCGCACCCGCTATGTCCCATAACGACAAGCAACGGTACGTTGAGATGCTCGGCAGCATATTCGATGCTACCCAAGGAAATCGTATCATCCACATTTCCCGCAACGCGAATTACAAATAAATCCCCAAGCCCCTGATCAAAAACGTCTTCCGGCGGAACGCGCGAATCAGAGCATCCAAGGATTATCGCAAATGGTTTTTGTCCTTTTACCAGCTCTTCACGCTTGCTCCCACCGAGGTCCTTTTCAGCAAGCTTGTCTTCCGCAAACCTTGCATTGCCTTCCTTCAGCAATTGCAGTGCTTCATCTCCCGATTTAACAACGTCAGGTCGCTCAAGCTTGACGACCTCCGACTCTTTGATTGATTCTGTCTTAGTCTCACAACCAGATACCGCTATTCCAATAACAGCAACCCCGATTATGAGTAACAGTGTGATGAGTACTTTGAAGCTTTTTAGATGGTTCAGCTAAATACACCTCCTTATGCATGGTTTAGATGTTTCAGGTACTTTTGGTTTTGTGCGTCTTACAGGCTTAAACATTTTAAGAGTTCTAAATCTGCCGAAATCGTTCCGGTTGGCGGGATGTAAGTTATCATACCATCACAGAGGACTCGGATGCTAGGCAAGGTTTATGGTGATAAACAAGGCGCACTCTAAGGAGGAAAATAAGAGATTGGAAGGGTATTTCTAGGAAGCCTGTTCCTCAGATGCATCGTCGGAGGATTTAAACAGTGTAACGGCATTTCCACCGCGGTTTTTTGACTCGTACATGGCGTAGTCGGATGCGGCTATTAACAGCTCTTTTCTCTTTGCATCCCTGGGATAGGTAGCAACACCCACGCTGATCGTTACGTGAGAAACACCCTCTCTGGCGTTGAACTGCAATTTCTCGACCTTTGCTCTGATCCGCTCCGCCACAAGCACTGCCGCTTCGCTATCGGTATTCGCCAGAATGATCGCAAACTCTTCCCCGCCGTATCTGGATGCGGCATCGTAATCGCGTATCGAGTCTTTGATCGTCTGTGCGACATCAACGAGAACTTTATCGCCGAGCAGGTGGCCGTGCGCATCATTGAAGGCTTTAAACCCATCAAGGTCGCAAAAGAGAAGCGACGCCGGGGTCTCCAGCCGCGAGGAACGGTTGAGTTCGGCTTCAAGTTTGATCTGGAACGAACGATGGTTCTCAAGTTGCGTCAAGTGATCTACATAGG
Source organism: Candidatus Aquicultor sp. (assembly GCF_054640775.1). NCBI lineage: Bacteria > Bacillati > Actinomycetota > Candidatus Aquicultoria > Candidatus Aquicultorales > Candidatus Aquicultoraceae > Candidatus Aquicultor > Candidatus Aquicultor sp. The sequence goes on from NZ_JBTSLF010000013.1 coordinate 3,670, forward strand.
CCTTGGCCTCGGTCTCGATTTGCTTTTCTTTCAGCGTTTCCTTCAGGAGCGAGTTCTCTTTTTCCTTTCGCTGAAGAGCTTCGGTAATTTTATCGAACTCCCAGGATAATTGCCCGAACTCGTCCGCTCTATCGAGGTCGATGCGCTTCTCAAGGTTACCTTGTGCGATGTCATGTGCGCCCTCGATGAGCTGTTGCAGGGGCTTAAACACTTCCCTGTTGAACGCGGAGTATAAAAGAAACACGATGACCAGCAAGGCGATAAGAGTGGAGAGCACAGTATTTGCCATATAGCGCCGTAGGACCTCGTCCTTGAGCGTAAGGTCCGTAAAATTTGTCCTGGCATCGGTGACCGCGTTCACCGTTTTAATAGTTGAATTGGCGCTTGCTCTATACTGCTCGTCGATCGATGCGGCCAGGTTGCAGTATGACAAATAGGTGTGAAACGCAAAAACGACCGATATAACGGTCACCGAGATCAAGATCAACTTGACTGAAAGGCTTAAGCGTTTATTGACGGCTGTGCCGCTCTTCTGCATAGGGTTCCACCTGCTTGGTATCTTCAAGGACAATTAAGTGATGTATCGGCATCATTCGATGCGACTTTTATAACTTTTATCACTTCTATAGACTGGTATGATTTGCTAGAATCGAGAGAGGGTAATAAGTCTATCTGCCAGGACTTAAGGTGTCGCTATGAAACAGAAAAAGACGCTTTTCGTTTTCCTTACTATCTTTATGGTTTTGCTCGCAGCCCTCTCCATCGCCGCGTATGCATATGATTATCTCTCAGCACTGCCTGATACAAATGGTAGCTCTCCCACCGTGCAATCCCAGGAATCATCGATGCCCGTGCAGGGGTTTGAAGCCCAGACGACCGATACATCTACAGGACCCAGCGATGTCACACCGACTACATACAGCAACGGCGGTACCCATCCTTACGGCACCTGGAACAACCCCTACACGAACGGCGTAGATGGGTACAACTATACCGACCCGCAGGATTACACGAGCACAGCAAACGATAAATAAAAAGGCGACCCGAGGGCCACCTTAAGAAGTATGCAATAGTGCTAGATATTAACGCTCGCTATGAGCTTATCGAGTTCTTCGGACATTCCTGCCAGCGACTGCACCTGGGCCGAGATCTCCTCAACTGAGGCCGACTGCTCCTGGGATGAGGCCGAGACCTCTTCTGCTGAGGCTGCGGCTTCTTCTGAGGCGGCTGCGATCGAGTCAACGGCACTGACGAGCTGATTCGTCGATGATGCGACTTCCTCGGCGGTGGCCGAGTTCTCTTCTGATATTGCAGCGATCTGGTCGATTGCTTTTGATACCTGGGAGGAGGCCGCCGCCATCTGGTCCGCATTCTCCGAGACTTTAGCGATTTGGGAGATGACCTGCATGATGGAGCCCATCATCTCTTCGATGGCATTTCCTGCGTTGGCTGCAAGCTCGCCTCCGCTTTCCACTTCATGTGTGCCTTTTTCCATGGCCTCGACCGCCTGCATCGTCTCATCCTGGATACCCTTGATAAGCTCTGCGATCTCACCTGTGGCTTTAGCGCTTCTCTCGGCGAGCTTTCTGACCTCATCTGCCACCACTGCAAAACCTTTACCGTGCTCTCCTGCCCTGGCTGCCTCGATGGCCGCGTTAAGGGCAAGGAGGTTGGTCTGCTCTGCGATGTCGTCGATGACTTCGATGATCTCACCGATTTGTTTGGATTTCTCTCCTAAGGTCTGTATCTTGCCTGCGGAGTCAAGAACGGTCTCTTTGATGCTTTGCATCCCGGTGACGGTCTCTTCTACCGCGCTTTTGCCTCTGTCTGCGACGGTTGAGGTGGCGTCAACGACTTCTGCCACCATCTGTGCGCTCTCTGAGACCCTGTTGATGGCATCGATGAGTTGGCTCACACCGCTTGCGGTCTCGTTGACGCTTGTCGCTTGGTTCTGTGCCCCTGTTGCCACTTGCACAACCGCATTTGATATCTGCTCGACAATGCCTGCAGCATCGCCTGCGCTTTTGCTCTGGTCCCCTGCTCCCGTTGCCACTTGGCTAATCGCTGAGGAGATCTGGGTCGTTGCCTGGGTCATCGCGTCCGAGTTGGCGGAGAGTTCTTGGCTTGAGGAGGCGAGTTTCTGCGACATCTGCTCGATTTGGCCGAACATACCTTTAAACGGTTTTACGATGCCGAGTTGCACAAAGAGGATGATACCTGCGGTGAGCAACACCGCCAGGAGCACCGCGATGAGCAGCAATCTGGTTGAGCTTACTTGAACGTTATCTACATTGTTGTTCGTAGTCTTTAAGCTGTTCTCGATAGAGCTATCGAGCTTATCGAGCGCTTTTAGATATGCATTTTGTGCCGCTGCTGCTATAGGTATCTGTGCCTTTGCATATCGCTCATTAGTATAGTTGTTAAGAATCGGTTCTACAGAATCTAGGTATGCTTTTCTGGCTGCTTTAATCTCATCAACCAATTTGGGGTCTATGTCGGATGTCTTCTTGATCCCTGCATCCAACTTATCGCTGAGCTTTTCTAAATCAGCGTCTATCGCCTTTCCTTTTTCGATATAGCTCTTATCTTTTAAATAAAGCAACTGGTAAACATTAACACGATAGCTCTGAGATAAAGTATCTAGGTCAGCTATATCGCGGTGTAACTGTGCATCCACCTGCAGGTCTTCGGCGTTAAATCCCATTTCTCCCATGCCCTTATACGCCACAATGCTCGCGATTGCTAATGGGATAAGCGTTAGGGCAACAATAACCGTTAGCAGGGTGCCCAGCTTTACTTTGCTCATCCATTTCTTTATAAAGCCCATCTATTGCTCCTCCTCTTAACATAAGAAAAATAAAATGCTTTTATAAGTGCTAACCTTGTCATTCGGCAAGCGAGAGTTCAAACTTAATATCATATTTGTATCACTTCCGGGTGTATCCGCAGAGGTCAGAAATAAACTTAATGGGTTGGTAGCAACACCATCGCTGATTTACCAATTGAACGCAGTATTAACTGCGGCGCGCACGAGCGAACGGCATGGGTGCTGTACCTCTTGCTATGCTGTGCGTCTTAGCTCTTCGGGGATTTCAAGGTAATCGCTGATTCTGTTTACATCGTCAAAGTCGTGACTAAGGAGATCTATTTGAGAACCTGTACCGGCGCCGAGCCCGATTTCTATCCCGTGACGAAGCACCGGCTGGTCCCACACCCTTGGCTTCTGAATCTTCTCCTCCGTACCGAGATATTTTAAAATCGCAAGGCCGGTGGCATCGGCAGCCGTTAGGTTGGCCGTGGCGACCATAAGGTCGGCTTCCACGACATCGCCGCTAAATGGGCCGCCGCTTACCATAGCGCGGGTCCCATCGAGTAGGACATAATCCGCAGGACGGGCGAGGTTGAGTTCGGCAACACGTTTGTAGAACACATTGCGGGATGATATGTGGATCGAATAACGACTACGGTGGTCGACTACTCCCATCCAGTTTTTAAGCGCCATTGAGTAGACCGCCTTGAAATGGGTCTTTACGACGCATTGGGATATCACGTAATCCGCTTCCAACAGCATCTTCGGCACTTCGAACCGACGCCAGTGAGTCGCTCCGGGTGGAGACACCTCGACCCATTCCTCATCTTCAAAGCCGATGACCTCGGCCCCGGCATCTGCGGCCGCCTGGTAGATGCCAAGCGTGCCCATCGATCGCACCGTGGGCAGGTAACTTACGTTTGAAGAGTCGGCGACTATGACCTTTTTCGGGTTATATTTCTTCACATAGTCGATGAGCGCTGCAATCGTCTGCGGGTTGGATGTTGCCGGAAACAGGTCATCCGAGTTCACGTTGGGCTTTATGAGAACGACCATGCCGGGCTCGAGCCCATTCAATCCCCCGGCAAGCTCGATGACCTCCGGTACTACTGCCTGAATCGACTCAACGCCGGCGACCGCCACAACGGCACGTTCGTTTTCCATGATCCATACCTCCATCGATATAGCTGCAAGCTAGACGATACAAAACCGTGCTACCCGGTAGTTCTCATGTATTGTGTGCAAATCGACGGTTCGTTAAACGAAGGCAAAATAAAACGAGGCACATCATGCCCCGTTCTTTTCTCTGCGTAACGCGACCGACCGGTCGTTATGAGCTGGTTCACTTCTTGCAGGTCGTCCCCGTTGTGGCCCCTTGCGTTGATGGGGCGCTGATCTCCATGAGCGCCTGCGCTGTGACCGTATCAGTGCGACCGTCGAGCGCCTTTGCCGATATAGTAACGGCATATTTTCCCGGTGTTGCGGACGAGTCAACGGTCCAGGTCCAGGATATAAGGCCGCTCGTCTCGGCCTGTTTTGGATAGAGTGTTTTAGCCTCATTAGCGCTTAACTTGTAGCCTGTATTGACTTCACATAGTGCCCCCGGTTTGGTCTGGGCGAACAGCGTTACTGTCGACCCGGGGTTAACCGGCGAGGTAACCGATATGATCTTTACGGCCATCTGCGGGTCTGTAGTCGCAGTCGTTGGGGCATCGGTAGACTGCGGCGCAGGGTCCGAACTTCCGCCGGCCACGGATTGCGAGTCGCCGCTTACTTGCTCATCCTGCGAGTCGCACGCCGCTACGGTAAACGTCAAGACTATTACCAGCGCAAACAAGAATGGTAGTTTTGCGCTTTCATTTAGTTTTGCCAGTAGCTTCTTGATCCCCCGGTTCTTTGTTTTCAATTGATTCATGCGCCTCCCAATACCTCTAAAGCTTACAAACTAAAACTAACAAGCTTGAACCTAAAAACTATAGTTTCAAATAAATCATATTATATCAGGGTAAGCCCTGCTTTGACCCTTCCACTATATCTATATACCCCCAGGAGTATATAGATATAGTACCCTATTTCGGCCGCTCTGTCGACCTGTGGGTGTACTACTTCCTCAAACGCCTCCTCGCCCGGTACTAGGGGCAAAATTACTTATCTATTTAGCTATTGTTTAGGTTTATAGAACACCGTTTTGCATGCATGATCATCGCCCTCCATATCAGCATATGACCGCTTGCATGCAATCCTGACGCCCTTACATTGCGACCTGGTATCACTGCACCTTATCTACCAGCGGTAATGCCATCATCAACAGTTAAGTAACACTTTAGCTAGCATGATTAGCAATTGGCCTGGTAGATGGCGTATCATAAAGTTTGGCTTTAGGGATTGCAGAATGCAGGTATTTCTCAGCGTGGGCGGAACACCTACAGTGATTTTTAGTAGTCACGTTTAGAGTTCAGATTATGCGGCAATTATCATAACTGAGGTGATAATAGTGGCAGTTGAGAGGTATGATCTTAGATCAATGCATTACGGTCCAGACCCTGCCGCGTTTTTCGAGGATGCGTTTAGCAAAATCGCCGACGAACTTTCTCCAGGACAAGAGGCATCGATAGTTGTAAATCCGGAGAACATGAATGAGCCGGTTAGCCAAGTTGCAAGCCTTGCCGAAGCCAATGGCTTGACGGTAATCGCAACACAGGAAACGGCAACCGACTCGACGGTCATAGAGGTTAAAAAACGCGCGGCATAGCCCTCGAATAGGGGTCTCATCGGGAACAAAACAAGGGCAGCTTAGACTGCCCTTGTTCCCTCTATTTTCCCTCAGATTTCCCGCTACCTATCGTTGAGAATACTGACGCAAAGGTTATGGTTATGCTTCGGACTTGACCTCGTCTTCTTCGAAATGCTGTACGAATTGCCCGATTTGAACGCCAAGGTAAACGCACTTGATGCCGTTCATACACTCGTCGGCATCCTTCTTATTGAGAAACGTCTTGAGTTCATGCTCCCCTTTGACAAGGTGGATTACCCACGCGTTCTCGTCGTTATCGAATTCGAGACTCACATCAAGATCGTGCTGATCGATTTCGCGGTACATCTCTCTTAGTTTTATCGCTAACTCGTCTTTTGTGTAACTCATGATACACCTCCATTGCCGTTATCCAAGCCTTTCCTCGACGGCTTGCCAGTTAATGTTCTTAAAGAACGCCTCTATGTAATCAGGTCTTTTAATCCCGTAATCGACCATATAAGCGTGTTCGAATACATCCATAATCAGGAGCGGCGTGCAACCGGCGGGATGGCCTGTGTCGTGTTCGTTAATCCAGAAGTTTATGAGTCTGCCCGTTGCGCTATCCTGGTAAAGAACCACCCAGCCGATTCCCCTCATGGCGCCTGTTGCCCTGAAATCCTTCTCCCAGGCGTCAATACCACCGAAGTCTCCTGCGAGCTTCTTAGCAAGCGCTCCCTCAGGGTTGATCGAGCCCTGTCCGCCCAGGTTCTCAAAGTAATACTCGTGAAGACGCATGCCATCAAATTCCCACCCGAGCCTGCGCTTTAGCTCGGCGTATTCCGGGGTCGCCGTTTGGCCGGCGTTGAGCATCGTGGCCAGCGTATCAAGTAGCTTGTTCGTGTTGGTAACATACCCCTGGTACAGCGTAAAGTGATTATTTAATAGGGTGTCGCTAAAACCCTCCATCCCAATAAGTTTGCTGTAATCTTTCGCAGTGTAAGCCATATCGATCTCCTTTCAAATGTTATAAATCGCTTTTCAAATATCAACTCCGCATCATCTACCGAAAGAAATTAGAGAGTAGAGATTTTCTATATACCACACTTAGCCGCCTTTCAAACGCTTGCACGCTGAGTTTTCGAAAATCATGAGGATACAGAATGGTGCACAAATGGGTATAACAGGCTAAATCAGAAAAAAGCGGTGACGTAGGACACATCTCGTTGTTCTCGTTATTCTATGCGAAAAAGAGGCATAAAACAGCGATGATACCGATCTCGAACGAAGGGCGGGCGGGTTCTTCAAGTAAAGCAGAGCCTTCGCACCTGAGAAAAGACCTTGATACCCTCTTGTCGGCCCTGGCGGATATTTCGTCTGAGCTTGATATCGACAGCCTCCTACCCGAGGTCATGCGCCACGCCACAGACCTCTGCGATGGCGATGCCGGCACGATAGCGATAATCGATCGGAAGGGCGCAGTAGTTCGACGATACCCGTATAAAGCCCCTGAGGCGGTAGTTTCAGCGGAAATACCGCCAAACAGGGGGGCTTTGCGCGAGGCGATCGAAAAAAGAAAAACGATTATCGTAAATGATTACCCCGCCTATCCGGAAAGCATCGAGGGCTTCGTCAAAGCTGGGATCAAGGCTGTGATAGTTGCGCCTATTATCCGTAAGAACAGGATTATAGGTGTTATGGAGGTCATCAGCTTCTCTGGGAAGAAGCGTTTTTCCGGGCATCAGGCGACCCTGCTTGAAGCAGTGGCCAGGCAGACGGCGGTTGCGATTGAAAACGCGCGACTCTATGAAACCCTGCGGGAGTCAACCGGTGAGCTGACAAGAAGAAGCAAGGATCTGCAGGCGTTACTGGGTGTGGCGCTCGATATCACATCGGGACTTAAACTAGACGAGCTCATGCGCAAGATTGCCAGCAACGCCACGGAGTTGACGGGGGCCGATGCGGGGGCCGTAGGATTGTTTGATGAGGAACGGGGCGTAGTTACGTACCCGTTCATCTATAACCTCCCCGAAATCCTATCAAAAGTGGATGTGCCGCTGGGCGAAAGTATGAGCGGGCTTGTTATCAGCCAGAAAAAATCCTTAATGCTTGACGACTACCAACAACTCCCCCAACGCATGCAGATCTTTGCCGAAGCGGGGTTGCGTGCGATTTTAATGATTCCCCTTACCCAGCGGGGGAAGATCATAGGCACGCTCTGGGTTTCAAGTAAAAACCCGGAGAAAAAATTCGACGAGCGGGATGGGACCATCCTTGAGGGAATCGGCAGGCAGGCGGCTATTGCGCTGGAAAACGCGAGGCTCTTCGCAAACGCCGAGCAAAAAACCAAAAGCCTTTCAAGGCTGTTTGAGATCAGCCAGACGATCAGCGCGGGCCTTAATCTCGACGAGGTTTTCAAGCGCGCGGTCAGCGCTATAAAAAGCGTCTTTGATGTGAGTGCGGCGTGGATTGCGATCTACGACGAAGCGTCCGGCTCGGTCAGGATCGCCGAGTATCAGGGACCGTCGCGGGACACGATTCTCAAAACGGTCGTGGAGCGGCCGTATTCCGGCCTGGACGAATACGCCATCGCCGAGAAAAAACCCCAGATAGCAAACGATATCCCCTCTGACCCAAGGATCGCAAACAAAGAACAGGCGCTAAAGCTGGGTGCCCGGTCGATGATTTCGATACCTATCATCAGTAAGGGCAAAAGCATCGGGGCGCTCGGTGTGGGGGCGCTGTTTCCGACTGAAACTCCCAAAGGTAAAGAGCAGCTTGAGTTCTTCGAAGCCATTGCTGCGACTGTCGCTATCGCGATTGATAATGCGCGGCTTTTTGAAAGCGTGAAGGCCTCCGAGAAAGAGGCGCGGCGCAGGGCCAGAGAGCTTTCGATTTTAAACAACTTATCCAATGTGCTCTCACAAACCCTTGAACTCGATACGGTACTCAACACCGCTATAGACAGTATCCTGGAGCTGCTCGAAGCCGATGCGGCGGCAATATTTTTTCTCGTTGAAGAACGCCAAGTCCTCGAGATGATCAAACACCGGGGTGTCAGCGATTACTTTGTCAAAAACAGCTTCGAGATACCTGTGGGCGAGCGGCTCCCTGGAGCGGTTGTAGAATCCGGAGGACCGATTATAATCGAGGACCTCGCTAAGTATCCCGAGTTCGAGGCATCGGTTGTTTACGAAGCATTCAAAAGCCTGGTTGGGGCGCCAATTAAGTCAAAGAACCAGATAATCGGCGTACTCGCCCTCGGCAGCAGACAAGTTGGTAAATTCAAGGAGCGCGATGCCACACTGCTTGAATCGATTGGAAACGAGCTTGGCATCGCGATAGAGAACTCGAGGCTCTTCGAGGCCCAGCGCAATATATCGGATGCGCTGCAGCACAGCATGCTGCCGACCTATATTCCGGATATACCGGGCATTGAGATCGGCGTGCGCTACTCGTCGGCGACCGAGGAAGCAGTGGTCGGCGGTGACTTTTACGACATCTATGATGTCAACGGAGGCTACGCGCTGGTGATCGGCGATGTCTCCGGCAAGGGCATTGAAGCCGCATCCTCGACGTCGATGATGAAATACGTGCTGCGCGCCTATTTGTACCAGGACCACTCCCCTGCCCAAGCCATGACCGAGACGAACAAGTTTATTAAGCGCCAGGTAGAACGGGCGGTTTTTATAACGACATTTTGTGCGGTCTACGACCCAACAACGGGGCTCTTAACATTTACAAACGCCGGTCATCCCTACCCTTGCCTGCTCGATCAGACCCAAAGAACATGCATCGTTATGGCCACCAACGACCCGGCGGTCGGCATTCTCGACATATACGATTACAGGGAGAACACTGTTGTCATGAATCCCGGAACTCTCCTGGTATCGTACACCGACGGGGTTCTCGAGGCACGCTCCCCCGATGGAGAGTTCTTCGGAGAAGAGCGCCTTGTTGAGACCCTTCTGCAGGTCATCGACTTTTCCGCACAAAAAATCGCCGATTCCATCCTTGATGCCGCGTTCGAGTTCTCACACGGACACCTCACCGATGATATCGCAATTCTGGTCACGCGCAGGATATAGATTTAACAAACCCGGTATTATTGCGATATATTATATGAAGATATAATAAGTTATAACAGACTTGCGAGAGAATATGGGGTGTTTAAGGTTAGAACGGTTAGATTGGCGCTGGCACAAGTTAATACAATGGTCGGTGATCTCAAGGGTAATGCCGAAAAGATCGCCTCTTTTACGAAGCGGGCTAAAGAAGAAGGGGCGCAGATCGTGGCGTTCCCGGAGCTTTCCCTCTGCGGCTATCCCCCAGAGGACTTGCTCCTTAAACCCAAGTTTATCGAAGATACGACGAAAACCCTGCATTCCCTGACCCCCATATCGGACGGCATCATTACGATCGTCGGGTTTACGGATATGACCGACGACCTCTACAATGCGGCCGCGGTTATGTACAACGGCAAAATCATAACCACCTATCACAAGATGTTCTTGCCGAACTACGGCGTCTTTGATGAGGTACGCTACTTTCAGCGGGGCTCGCAGATACCGGTGTTCAAAGCAAACGGGCTTACCTTTGGGGTAAATATCTGCGAGGATATTTGGTTTGCCGAAGGCCCCACGGGCGCCCAGGCGCTTGAGCCGGGATGCCAGCTTATCATTAATATTTCAAGCTCTCCTTACCACTTTGGGAAAGGCCTCCTTCGCGAGGAAATGGTCGGGATGCGCTCCTACGATAACCAGATCTATATCGCCTATGTAAACGCGGTTGGCGGTCAAGACGAGCTGGTCTTTGATGGGCAAAGCCTCGTCGCCAACCCAAACGGCATGATACTTGCCCGGGGCCGTCAGTTTGAGGAAGACCTGATGATCGTGGACTTGGACCTATCGGATGTATCGTCAAAACACCTTTTCGACCCCAAGCGCAGGCAGCGCACGCATCGCCCCGAAAAACAAAACATCGTACAGCATACTATAGATGGCTTCTCTCTAGATGATTTCGCTTCGCAGTCTGAAGCAGAACGGGCATCGACCGCCATCATCGAGCCGACCCTGGAGCCAATAGCTGAGATCTACGAAGCGCTTAAGATCGGCTTACATGATTATGTTCGCAAAAACGGGTTTGAAAAAGTTGTCATCGGACTGAGCGGCGGTATCGACAGCGCGCTGACGGCCGCCATCTGTGCCGACGCCTTGGGAGCGGACAACGTTGTCGGTGTCACCATGCCGTCGCGCTACTCCTCTACCGGCAGCGTGGAGGATTCAGAAGACCTCGCCGCAAACCTTGGCATCAGACTCTTGAACATCTCAATTGAACCGGAGTTCGTCGCGCTGAAGGAAATAATGAAACCGGCCTTTGACGACCTGCCAGAGGACATTACCGAAGAAAACATGCAGCCGCGAATCAGGGGTATGATCCTCATGGCCCTTTCGAACAAGTTCAACTGGCTGGTAATCGCAACGGGCAACAAGAGCGAGATAGCGGTCGGCTACACCACGCTATACGGTGATATGGTCGGCGGTTTTGCGGTTATAAAAGATATTTTAAAAACTACCGTATACGACCTCTCGAATTACAGGAACACGCTTCCCAGCGGGCCGGTCATACCGCAGAGTATTATCGACAAAGAGCCGTCAGCAGAGCTAAAACCCGGCCAAAAAGACGTAGATACCCTTCCCCCTTACCCCGTATTGGACGAGATTCTACACGGCTATATCGAGTCGGAGAAAAGCATGGATGATCTCATCTCAGAGGGATTGCCCGAGAAGTACGTAAAATGGGTTATCCGCAAGGTGGACCAGAACGAGTACAAGCGGCGTCAGGGACCGATAGGGATAAAGATAAGCCCGCGGGCGTTCGGCAAAGATCGCCGCATGCCGATAACCAACGGCTACCGTGAAAACGGCCGCTAACCGGGCATTATCGTCTTACAACGCACGGCTTAGACATCTACGATTTCGGCGGTCAATCCCCCATCTGCGGTCACTAGAGCAACCGTATTGCGGTCGGCAAACCTGGTATCGGTCGGGCTCCCGGGATTGAGCATGATGATCCCATCGAGTTTGCCCAGGTAGGCCTCATGAGAGTGGCCGAAGATAATCATATCCACACGCTCGTCCTTAAACACGTCAAAAACGCGGCCTTTGAGCCCGGTTTTTGTTCCCCCGCCATGGGTAACGCCGATTCTATAACCCCCGAGCTCGAATACCAAGCTCTTTGGGAGCCGATTGGCGACGTCCGTGCTATCCATGTTGCCCGCGACAATATAAGTGGGCTTTAGCCCCTTGATGTAATCAACGAAGAGCTGCGAAACCGAATCCCCCGCATGGATAATGACATCGACTTCATCCAGGAACGGCTCCAGAATGCGCTGCAAGGCTTTAATATCCTCTTGCCATTTTGCATGTGTATCCGAAATAACCAGTGCTTTCATAAAGGTATATTGTGCTACAAGAAGGCTTATGATGCAAGGTCTCCCTGAGGACGGACATGCAACCTGGCGCCCCTCCCCTGCGCCGGGTTTCAAAGCGCTTTTGCCGGGTATAAATGTACCGTGTTGCATATACGATGGAGGCATAGATGGGCACGTTTTCGTTGAACCCGTCTGAACATACTACTAAAGATCGACGCTCTACTCTATTAAAAGCCGCCCTCGGCCTCATGAGTTTTTTACTACTGGATACAAGACGTACCCATTCCCGCCTAAGACGTAAAGAACAGCTCTACAAAAATCTCTTCGAAAGCGCAACCGAAGCCACGTGTCTGATCGATTATCACGATAAAATCATCCTTGATTGCAACCCGTATTTTGCACGATTGACCGGATATACCCACGATGAACTCTTTCATTTGAGCGTGCTAAAACTTGTGCCGGAAAGTGAGCGCGCTCGGCTGGCTCAACTCTACAGGGAAGTAGCGAACAAGGGCATGGCCAACGATGTAACCGGTATCCATCTTGTAAAAAAGAACGGCGCGACTGTCAGTGTCACCTTCTCGATAGCCATTATACAAGCCGATTCGGAGGAAATGGCCCAGGTGACCATAAAAGACGTTTCGGCCGAAGAACAGCAACGCCGGTATTTGAACGACCTTGAAACGCTCAACCGGATCACCCTAGAAATCACATCTAAGCTTGAGATGGATGAGCTGATGCCCAAGCTTGCCGAGCACACAGTAGACCTTGCCGGTGGAGATGGCGGATTTGTGAGCCTGGTCGATAAGGATACCGGCGAAGCGGTCGGTAAATACGCATACAACTTGCCCGAGCCTGTATATTCCAGGTGCACAGCACTAACAGCTGAAGCGGTAAGAAAAAGGCACATGGTCGTAATCGATGATTACCCGGCCATGCCCCAAGCGTTTGATGATGTCATCAAAAGCGGTGTCAAAACAGCGCTGTTTGTACCGGTTATCGTTGACGGTGAAGTCACGGCAGCCATAAGCATCTTTGGCTTTTCATATGAAAAGAGATTTGATGACTACCGTAAAAACCTGGTTGAGGCGGTCGCCAGGCAGGCGTCGACCGCAATCGAGCACGCGATGCTCCATCAGCAACTGAACAAGGCGCTTACTACCTCGAACTTGCTGCTACGGGCGGCGAACGTAATTGGAAGGTCGCTCGATATCAACGAGACGCTACATGAACTCGTTAACATTGCAGTGAGAACCACGGGATTAGACCACTCGAATATTGGGTTGTACGACCCTGAGCACGACGAGATGGTTGTCGCCGTCAGCTACAATAACTCGATACCGACAGGATTGCGGTTTAAACAAACCGGTTCCCCGGAGGCGGCAAAAATCAAAAGCGGCACGTGGTTTATCGCTGATATCGACGATCCCCAGGTCTCTCCCCAATTCAAAGAGTTTATGCGAATGACGAATGTCGAATCGGCCCTTTACAGCCCACTTATGTACGCTGGCAAGCTTATCGGTGTCATGTGCATAGGTAGCACAAAACGATTCACATTCGAGGAACGACAGATAGATATCTCGCGCGGCATTGCGAGCCAGGCGACGGTTGCAATTCAAAATGCAATCCTTTACACCCAGACAAAAACCGAGCTTGAGAAAGAACACCACATAGCAGAAGAACTGCAGCGCAGCCTTCTGCCGCAGGAACTCCCGGAAATCCCATTTACCGACCTCGGGGCATATTATGCATCCTCGACCAAAGAAGCCCAGGTTGGCGGCGACTTTTATGATATCATCGCACTGCCCGGCAACCGTTACGCGATGGTGATCGGCGATGTCAGTGGAAAGGGCATCGAGGCCGCGGCCTCAACGGCGATGGTCAAGTGTACTATCCGAACCTTTCTCTATCAGTACGCATCACCCTCGTTCGCTTTCTCCCAGGCAAATACGTCCCTTAGCCGTCAGCTTGAGCAAGGGGTATTCGTCACGGTCTTCTGCATCGTGTATGACGTAGACACCGGGCTCATAACGTATGCGAACGCGGGGCACCCGCATCCTTGCTATTTTAACAAGGAAACGGGTCATTGCCTTCAGTTAGCCAGCGCAGACCCGGCGATGTGCCTGCTTCCCACCTATGCCTACCATGATCACACCACCACTCTCGCGCCTGACGGTTTTATCGTGACATTCACCGATGGGACTCTCGAAGCAAGACGAGACAATGAGTTCTTTGGAGAAGAGCGCTTAAAACGGGTCATCGATATGTCTGCCGATCTTGCAGCCCAGGATATAGCAGATAGCATCATCAAGGAGTGCTTCACCTTTGCCCGGGGAAAGCTAGATGATGATATCGCAATACTTGTGATAAAACGGCTTTAAAACTGTATTACCATAATTTTCCTTTAGCTTCCCTGATAACCTGCCGATAATATATACGGTACTTGTAAGCTCAACACGGGGATTGAGAGTATGAATAAGCATGAGTTTTTAAAAAAATGGGAAGCTAAGAGCGGCCTTAAATTAATAGGCGAAGAGCGCGAGCGGTTCGCTAAGGAGTGCGAGTTACTCCTCTACCTTGACGACGACATCCTCGAAATGGCGCTTAAAGTCGCCGGGCAAAAACGTAATTACAACCTGCAGTATATTGAGACCGTGGGGTTGCACCTGCGCCAGTACCTGCACAGGGTAAACTACGACACAATCGACGGCGAAGGCGAACCGGAAGAGTGCGTTACTCACACAAGAAAACACCTGACGCTTATTACCGGCGGAAAACCCGTATAACTTTTAAAGATACATGATTATCAAGAACCGGCCCGAGGGCCGGTTCTTTTTTATCTCCGGTGAATCGGCTTCACTGCTTAACTGCAATCTAACGCCTCGGTATCTGCATTACCGCTAGGATTGATGAGCTCACTTGTTGTCATACCGGTCTCATTGATAAAGGCGGCGCGCTCGGCTGCTCTGACTTTGTCTATAACGAGAAGCAGCACCAGGAACGCCAGCGACAGGTTGAGGGCAAGCAATCCCATTGGGGTCTTGGTGAAGGCCAGGATGTAGCCCGCAACGGGGATGACCCAAACCGCCCTGCCCATTAGCTCATCCTTGGCGACCAGCCCTGTATCTGGGCGATGGTTGCTGTCGCCTTGTGTTCTGATGTAGGCAGACCCATCCTGATACACCTTTTCAACCGCCCTGTGTGTAACCAGGGAATCCGGCGATTTGCCGTCTCGAAACACAACGATTTGGCCGTCTCGAACATCCTCGAACTTAAGCGCCTTAAAGACAAGGAGTGAACCGGGAGGCATGTGTGGCCTCATGCTGCCGCTTTTTACAATAAGAAGACCGACGCGGCCAGAGGCGGCAGAGGCGAAGAAAACAACGAAGGCTGCTATAAGCGCCATCACCAGGCCGGACAATAAACGGTCCCTTAACGATGTTTTTCTCCAGCTTTGCTTGATGCTTGTTAAATAACGTGTCATCCCGGTTCCTCCTTCTTCCTTTATGGTGTGACGGGTCTCCATTGCTCAGCGTCGAATCTGAACTTAACGGTGGCTGTAGACTCATCATCAACATCCGCATCCTGTGGAATCCAAACTTTAAAGCTTACGACGTGACCGTTTTCCGGCCCTCCGCCTTCAACACCATTTTCCCTGGCAAGCCAATCGGTTTCGAGAACATTGAGATTTCCGGTCCACGTATCCCCCGATTCCATATCCGCGACTTCGACCATGGCAGCGTTCCAAAGTTTGGTGCTCGTCCCGGTTTGCCGGTAGGATTTGACCTTGTAGAAAAACTTGGTATCCATTCCGCTAAAAACGGTTAGCGTGGCCTCTTGCGGCGGGCTTCCCGGCATGAGATCCGTTATCGCCATAAACGGCTCGGGATCGGTGCCAAGACACATCGAACCTGTGGTTATTGTGTTGTCCATGTTCTCGGCTTCGGCGGTCATATAGGAAAACGTGCCGCCGGTGAGCATGGTAAGTACAAGCATGATGCCGACCAAGGCTATCATCAGCTTCTTCATAGTGCCCCTCCTTATTGATTTGGTCCCCGACCAGCGAGCTCTCTGATAATGGGTGTGCAAAGAATATAGGCGCTGTTGGCCATTTATACATTTGCACATATGCATAATAGCGAATAAAGGTAAGCCGGTCAAGCGGTTGCAAGAAATTCCTCTAGAATTTTTTGGGGAGGCTAGCGGAGAATCTTTTCAATATGGTGAAGCAGGTCCGCGATATCGTCATAGATTTTATCGGCGCCGGCTTCTAGTAGCTGCTCGGCGGAGAAGCCGCCCGTTAAGACGCCGATGGCGAGCATTTCCGCGCTCACAGCCGCCTTAATATCATGGGGGCTATCGCCAACGACCGCCGATTCATGGGGGTTAACGCCAAGGCGCTCGGCCGCTTTCAGAAATATCTCGGGGTCGGGCTTTGAGCGCTGGATATCCTCAGCAGCGATAAGCGCCCCGATAAGGTCTTTTGACGAGAGGAGTTCGACATAGAACCGGGCGTCCTGACGGGTAGTCGATGTTGCAAGGGCGAGCTTCACTCCCCTATCATGTAAAACCCAAAAGAGTTCTTTAACCATCGGGAAGGGCTTTATTCCCGGATAATACTCGCGGAAAATGCGTTTCTTCTCGGTAGCTATCGCCTCGGCGTCTTTTACCTTGTCTACAGGAAGTAGGGTTTTTGCGATTTCGGTCGCGCGCCTGCCTAATTGGGTTTGGATTCTCTCTGCGGTCATCGGGACGCCGGATTCTTCAAAGGCTTTGAGCCAGGAGTCGATATGCAGCTGTGTGGTGTCGACAAGCGTACCGTCGATGTCGAATATGAAAGCCTTGATCATTGTATCCTTACGTTGCCCGCAGTGCGATGGTGTACAATTCGGTCGCCAACCGTTCGATGATCGGGGAGTCCTCTACTTCTTCGCGCCACTTAAGCGGAATTCCTTCAAATCCCAGGTATGCGCCCGAAAGCGCCCCGGTGATAGCTGCGGTCGTATCGGTATCGTTTCCACCCCGTATGGCGTTGTAGACGGCGGTCTCGTAGCTATCTTGAGAGGTTATAAAGCAGTAGAACGAGCTTGCAACGGTTTCGACGACATATCCACTAGTGCCTAAATCGGCGAGCGCATCTTGCGACGCGCCCCCTTGCTCGAAAAGCTTTTGGGACGCCTCAAGCCGCAGCAAAACATCGGAAGGATGCAGGAGATTCAGCACTTCGGGAATCAGCTTATCCGGTTCGATATCCCCTTTTGCCAGGCGGGATACGGCAAACGCTACGGCAAAGCTGCCGTTGATGGCTTCGTGGTTGTTGTGGGTTATTTTCGCATCGTCGGCGGCGTTACGCCACAGATTATCGATGGTGTTGACATTGAGCAGGCCGATAGGCGCGACCCGCATGGCCGTGCCGTTGCCCGCCGCCCAATCGGCTTTGACTCCGCTGTTTCGCCAACTTGCGCCCTCTTTAAGGTTCTCGAGGCTCTGCTGTGTTATCTTTCCTATACCGCGCAGGTCTCCCGACGTATACCAGTCAAGATATCGTTTTGCAGCCTGCTCGGGGTCGAAGCCGTGTGCGTCTACAATGCTTCCGGCAAGGGCAAGGGCCATTTTGGTATCATCGGTCCACCGGCCACGGCTCCAGCTCCATAGCTCGTCAAGGAACTCGGTCATATCTACGTTTGACCGCTGTACCGCCTCGGGGGAATATCCTTCGACCCGTGAGCCCAGCGCATCCCCGATCGCAAGCCCGAGAAGGCACCCGATAAAGCGGTCTTCTATTGGCACTATCGGTGTGATACGTAACCCTCCCTTCTTCCTGCTATTCCGAAAGATGATACTGTCGTGATTTGCGGTTCGAGGTGTTCTATACCCAAAATACCGGCTTTGCCTGGATGCGGCAATCCCTTGTGGGACGGCAGGTTGGGTGTGACAAAAGAAAAAGCTGGAGGAAAACTTTCGGCTTTTCTCCAGCTCTGGATGTTCTTTATTGTATAGCCCGCCGATTAACCTGACGATTCATCGGCTCCGTGGTTGTCGTTTACCGGTTGCGGCTCGAAGTATTTGGCGAGCGTGTCCTGTATCTTTTCAATCCGCTTGCTGTCTTCTCCTTTTGGTCCTTGAGCCCTGATCGGAGGCCTTCCCGCATTTTTGGCCGTATCCGTAACAAGGGATTTTTCTTCCTTATCCGTTTTGGCGGTCGCTGCCTTCTCTACTTTTGCGGTTTCAGCTTTGACCGGCTCGGCTTTTGGAGCTTCCGTCGCGGCCGCTACTGGTTCGGCTGCTACAGTTGCTGCGGGTGTAGGTGCGGCAGCGACTTGCGGTGCCGGTGCGGCAGGTTGGGCGGCTTCGGCTTTTGGGGCCTCGGGCTTAGGCGCCTCGACCTTTTGGGCTTCAGCTTTTGAGGTTTTTGGCGTATCTAAATCCATAACGATCTGGTTCAGGCCTAAGGTCGTTATCTTTGGGTCCGTATTTACTACGGAACCGGCATCTTTGGATGCGGTGCCGTTAGTCGGCGTGGTGTTCGCGACGAGAGCCGTTGCTGTGTCGTTTGCGACAGCCGTAGCGGGTGCGACCGGGCTCGGGCTCTGTGCCGTAGCCGGTTGCGGTGTGGTAACGGGTGCCTGTGGTATCGCAGCGGTCGGTTCTACAACAGGCACGGCGGGTGCGGCCTCAGAAGCAACAATTTGCGGCTCGGCTACAGCAACAGGTTTGGTTTCCACAACCGGTTGCGGCGTAGGTACGGCGGGTGCTGCGACCGGCTTTCGTTCGGGTCTGCGCCCTGGTTGTACCACTACTGCGGGTTTGACTTTTGCTTCTACTTTTGGCTCCACCTTCTTGGGTTGTTCTTGAGGGCGTGGAGTTGGTTCGTCGTATGCGTCCCCCGGTTGCCGCGATTCTTTTAGAAAGCTGATGGTGTTCTTTAAAAACATTCCAATAGCGAGAATTGCGATAACGCCAAAAATTCCCACTGTGAGCAAAGTACTATCCATACTATTCGTTCCCCCGTTTCCCTTACAAAATATGTTAACGCTTAGATAGCTTTTTATCAAGGTATTTGGTGTACTGCTTGCTATTATCGGCATTATATTTTCTGTTTCCAGGATAAAAATGTGGGAATATCAAAAGTGTATGAGCGAAATGAGGGGGGTGTTTTTTGTGAACGTCAGTGACATCATGACAAAGAATCCTGAATCTGCTCAAGTTACCGATTCCATTATGGATGTTGCGTCCATGATGAGGGATATCAACGTGGGCTTCATGCCGATCCTGGATGGCAATATCTTGGTCGGCGTTTCGACCGACCGCGATATCGTTATTCGTGCGGTTGCCGATGGCATGGATATTGAGAATACAAGTATCGGTGAAATCATGAGTTCTGACCTGCATGTCGTATCACCGGATACCAGCTTGGACGAGGCCGCGAACATCATGGAGGAGTTCAAAATAAGGAGATTGCCGGTTGTTGATCAGGATGGCCTGCTGGTAGGAGTAATATCGCTTGGCGATATAGCTGTGCGCGGCCAGAATATCGAGGAAGCCGGCGAGGTCCTGGAGCAGGTTTCGGAGCCCAGCCGTCCAGAAATGGCCGCTTAGCGGGTTAATAGCGTGTAATTAGTGTCTAATAATAGACAACTAAAAGCCAAGTAGTCGGCTGTATTAGCTAATGGCTACTTGGCTTCTCTTTTTATGGGTTGCCGGGTTATCCCCGCTTAACCCGGTTGTTCTGTTTTATCTTCTTTGTGCGCCGCCGACGACGCCGTGTAGGCCCAAATGCTGAAGCCCAGAATCAAGAACAAAATAACCAGCGTTGCTATTTGCTCGATAGTCAAGGTGTACCTCCTAAACCTAAGACCTAAGATCTAATCTGTCCAGTTCCCTCTATAACGTATTTCGTAGACGTGAGGGCTGTCAAGCCCATAGGGCCCCTCGCGTGAAGTTTCTGTGTGCTGATGCCTATCTCTGCGCCCAGCCCGAACTGCGAGCCATCGGTAAACCGTGTCGAGGCGTTTACATAGACGGCCGCGGCATCCACTTCTTGCGTGAACTTGCGCGCCGACTCGAGGTCTTTCGTGATAATGGCTTCGGAATGCCTGGTCCCATAGGTGTTTATGTGGTCGATCGCCGCCTGGGTGGATTCGACCACACGAACCGCTATCTTAAGCTCCAGGTACTCGGTATACCAGTCCTTCTCGGTCGCTTCTTGTGCTGTTGGAATATATCTCCTGGTCGTCTCATCCCCGATGATGGTCACGCCCTGCGCCATCAAGTCCTCTGCTACCATGGGAAGGAATGTTTCTGCGACTTCCCTGTTCACAAGAAGCGTTTCCGCCGCGTTACAGACGCTTGGACGCTGGCACTTGGCGTTTATTACTATCCTCTTGGCCATCTCGAGGTCGCCGCTTGCGTCCACATAGACATGGCAGTTGCCCGCCCCCGCCCAGAGAACCGGAACGGTAGCGTGCGATACCACGGCATGGATCAACTCGGGGCCACCCCTGGGAACGAGCAGGTCAACGAAATGATCGAGCCTCATAAGCGCGTTTGCCGCCTCCCGGTCGGGATTCGACAGCGCCTGGATGGCATTGGCGGGAAGCCCGGCCTCGGTTGCCGCGTGTGCGATTACTTCCGTGAGCGCTAGATTGGAGTTAAGCGCCATCGAGCCGCCCCGCAGGATAATCGAGTTTCCGCTTTTCACACAGAGGCCCGCCGCTTCAACGGTGACATTCGGCCTCGCTTCATAAATAATCGCCACAACGCCAAGGGGAACCCTGACTTCGCGTATATTCAGGCCGTTCGGCACGCGCCAGCCCTTGATCGTCTCCCCCACCGGATCGGTCAGAACCGCCACGTCGTCCAATCCTTCGGCCATCTCCTTAACCCTTACGGAGTTAAGCATTAGACGGTCGAGCAGCGATGAGTTTATGCCCGCAACGGCAGCGGCCTCCAGATCCTTTTCATTAGCCGCCAATATGTGGTCGCTATGGGCAATCAAGGCCTCGGCCATACTGGTCAGGGCATCGTTTTTCTGTTCGGTGCTCAAGGTCGCCATCTCTCTCGCGGCGAGCTTGGCCCTCTTTCCAATCTCAACAACTTCAGCCTGCAAACGCTCTATCTCCGCCATCGTCGTAAATCCCCTCCCTAGCGTAAAATCACTAAACAATCCCTATGGATGATCTCTTCGTTGTTCATGCTCTCGGGATACTTTTCCATGACCTCGGAGGTCTTCAGACCCTTTATCTGGTCCACTTCATCCGAGGAGTAATTGGTTATCCCCTTGCCAAAAACCCGTCCATTCTTGTCTTTTATCGTTACCGCATCGCCTTCATGGAACTCGCCTTCGCTTGCCACAACGCCTGCCGGCAAGAGACTCTTGCCGGATGCGATGAGGGCGCTGACCGCGCCGTCGTCAACGGTAATACTTCCCGCAGTCGACTTGCCGAACGCGATCCAGAGCTTGCGACCGCTTACTTTCTTTTTCCTCGGTATAAAGAAGGTGCCGATTTGCTTACCGTCCATTATATCAACCAAAACATTCGGCCTTCGCCCGTTTGTGATAAACATGCCGACCCGTGCGAAAATGGCGATCCGGGCCGCCTGCACTTTGGTTGCCATACCGCCCGAGCCAAACTCGCTACCGACGCCGCCGGCCAGGTTTTCCAGCTCAGAGGTTACATCGCTGACCTCCGGAATAAGGCAGGCATCCCCGCCGAGACGCGGGTCGCACGTGTAAAGCCCCTCGATATCCGAGAGCAGGATCAAAATATCGGCCCTGACCAGATTGGCGACAAGCGCCGCAAGCGTATCGTTATCGCCGAATTTGATCTCGTCGACGGCAGTTGCGTCGTTTTCGTTAATTATTGGGACTATTCCCAATTTAAGCAAAGTCTTGAGCGCGTTGCGCGAGTTAAGATATTGTTGCCGGTGGATGATGTCGTTCTGGGTCAGCAAAACCTGACCAACTTTTAATCCGTGGTCGCTGAAAAGTGTCGTGTATTCGTGGAGCAGTAATCCCTGGCCGACCGATGCGGCAGCTTGCAGTTCGGGCATGGACGTCGGCCTGGCTTTGAGCCCTAGGCCCTCGACGCCGGCTGCAATCGCGCCCGAAGAAACGATTACGACCTGGTAATCCTTGGCCCTAAGTTTCGCCACCTGATCGACTATGTTTTTTAGCTGCACGTGGTCGATTTCGCCCGTGCTCTTGGTAATAGTGCTCGTCCCAAGTTTAATAACTACTCGACGAGCATTACGGAAGGCATTCAGTCCTTTGCAATTAATTTGCACCTCTGTGTCAAATATTTTTAAAGCTTATAACCATTTTAACACTTTTGCCTGCTTATAACAGTAATATATGTTCAATCGGTGCAGCGATTGGCGATTAGGGACCTACACCCAATCGCTAATCGCCAATCGTTGCTCGCTGCTCTTAAAAGGGATAAAAGTCGAATGTCATTTTGCCGATGCGAACGGTGTCGCCTTCTTTGGCGCCAGCCTCGATAAGCTTGTCTTCGACGCCGATGCGCTTCAGGCGCTTCTGCAGATGAACGATGGCGTACTCGTTTTCGAAATCGGTCATCGCAATGATTCGCTCGACATTGGTGCCCTTCACGACCCAGGTGTCGTCCTCTCTGGATACGGTGATTTCTTGAGGGCTCGGCTTTTCTGGGACGATTATCTTCTCTCTTTTTCGTTTTATCTCGGGCTTTTCGACGGTATCCAGCAGGTCTGCGAGCGCATAGAGCAGCCGATTTATACCGGTTCCGACGGCGGCCGATATCGGGAAGAACGATATGTCGCGCTCCTTCATATAGGCCTCGACCGCGGGCAGGTTGGCCTGTGCCTCGGGTATATCCATCTTGTTGCCGGCAACGATCTGCGGGCGGTTCGCAAGTTCGGCGTCGTACAGCTCGAGTTCACGGTTTATGACCTCGAAATCCGCGATTGGGTCGCGGCCTTCCAGCGCCGCCATATCCAGGATATGAACGATAACCGCCGTGCGCTCGATATGGCGCAAGAAACCGTGCCCGAGGCCTTTGCCCGCATGCGCGCCCTCTATCAATCCCGGGATATCGGCTACGACGAAACTGCGGCCATCCGGGACGGCGACCACTCCGAGATTCGGAACAAGCGTCGTGAACGGGTAATCCGCGATTTTTGGCCGGGCAGATGAGATCCTGCTGATCAGCGTGGATTTTCCGGAACTCGGAAACCCCACAAGGCCGACATCGGCAAGGAGTTTAAGCTCAAGGACTACCCAATGCTCCTCACCCGGCTCGCCTTTCTCGGCAAAGGACGGCGAGCGACGGGTCGGCGTCGCAAAATGCGCGTTTCCCCTGCCACCCAAGCCACCGCGTGCGATGACCACACGTTCTCCCGGCTCGGTAAGATCCGCGAGGACGTTTCCCTCTTCATCGCGAATCAGCGTACCCGGTGGAACTTTTAAAACGACGTCTGCGCCATTTCTGCCGTTTTTATGACCACCCGAGCCATGCAGCCCCCGCTCGGCTTTGAAGTGCCGTTGGTAACGGAAGTCCATAAGCGTGCGTTGGCTGTCATCCACTTCAAGGATGACGCTGCCGCCGCGGCCGCCGTCTCCACCGTCCGGCCCCCCCTTCGGTACATACTTCGTCCGGAAGAAACTGGCCACGCCGTTTCCGCCGTTTCCCGCTTTTACAAAGATTTTCGCTTCATCAACAAACATAGTTATATATCCCCAAACAAAAAAGCCACAGTTACCTGTGGCTTTAGCTGCGTTTCTTAATGGTTACGCCTGGACGACTGCATCGGCCAACACGCTTACCCTGCGTCCGTTCTTGCCCTTGCTTTCAAAAACAACGTAACCGCTTATTAGAGCAAAGAGCGTGAAATCGCGGCCAAGCCCGACGTTCTGACCTGGATTGATCTTCGTGCCACGCTGGCGCACTATTATGCTTCCCGCGTTTACATACTGTCCGCCAAAAGCCTTTACACCAAGTCTTTTGGACTGGCTATCTCTACCATTCCTGGTACTTCCCATTCCTTTTTTATGTGCCAACTATTTCACCTCGTTATGAAGAAAGCGTGATAATGATTTTTGAACATCCCAATTATTATATTGGCCTGCTAAACTTTTGTCAATTGCGTATGTTGACCGCTTGCGGGTTTATTAAAAAATTTGGAGCCCCTGAAGGCTCCAATAATATTTCTGCTGTTTTATCCTCTATGCATGCCGAGTCTACAGGCCTTTATCTAGGCCGGTTTAGGCGACTTTGCCGATCGATGCGTTCTGGTACTCGGTGTAAATAATACGCTCTTCCTGCCTGATGAGGGCGTTAATGATTTTGTTGAGGCGGTTAAAATCGCGCTTGAATGCTAATGGCGAGCCACCGTCCGAGTATTTGTCGAGAAACAGGATGAGCACGGCCGATATCCGCGCCAAATCGCGTACAAACCAATCAAGCGTGTGTTGCAGTTGAAGGTTGTTAAACGCCATTTCCCTAAGTTGCGGATAAAGCTCTTCGTTTTCTCTCCTGAGATGGGCCAGGAATGATGCTTTTAATGACTGAAGTTCCTGATGGCTCTCTTCGGATGAGATATCGAGGCGCTCGAGGTTCCCGAACGAAATACAAAGGTCTGAGTGCTCTGTGCTGAGTTCATCAATTAGATCTAACAATGTGGTGCCTCCTTGTTTGCTGCGATTGATTTTGCGTTTGCTTATGTGATTTCTTACTGGATTGTTTTTGTGACTGAGGTAATCATCGGCAGCGGGTGTGGCGTTCTTGAGGGAGGAGAATTTAATTAAATTTGTTTTTTTAATTTCGCAATTCGCAATTCGACATTCGCAATTCCTAGAGCTTTGACCAGGGGCACAGGCGATGCTCGAGGAATTCGAGGAGTTCGTAGACGATGAGGCCCATCACGGCCATGGCAACGATACCGCCGAACATGTCGGGGTAGTTGAAGCGACTCCAGGAGTCGATGATAAAGTAGCCGAGGCCTTCCTCTGTTGCAAAGGTCTCTGCGAAAAAGAGCACCGCGATGGCGGTCCCCGAGGCGATCCTGATGGCGGTAAATGTCTTGGG